>CALGWE010000671.1:0-16680 GCA_937935915.1 uncultured Clostridia bacterium | reverse complement strand
GAGAAGAAGAAGTCTTCGCCATTGTATAACATTGCTGCCCAATTGTTATCACTAGCAGAAATTGATTCTCTAAGTGTGATTGCTACATATTCAAAACCAAATCTATCTTTAAGTTGTTTAGCTACATCTTTATAACCTTCGTGATTAACTTCACCTTTTGTTACATCTGTATCTGCTGCATGAATACCAAATACATCAGCTGCATCTTCTTCATTTGCAATACATACGTTAACATATTCCATAAGACTAGCCATTACTTCGCCAGCTTTTTCTCTTGTCCATAATTTTTTTCTATAGTTAAGGTCACAACTTACTTTTACACCTCTAGCTTTAGCTGCTTTACAAGCTTCTAAACAGATAGCTGCTGCATCATCACCAAGTGCTGGAGTGATTCCTGTGAAGTGGAACCATTCTGCCCCTTCAAAAATTTCATCCCAGTTGAAGTCAGCTGTTGTAGCTGTTGAGATTGAAGAGTGCGCTCTATCATAAATTACTTTTGAAGGTCTTTGAGAAGCACCTTTTTCTAAGAAGTAAATCCCAACTCTTTCACCACCACGAGCGATATGTTTTGTTTCTACACCATATCTACGAAGTTCATTGATAGCTGCTTGACCGATATCATGTGTTGGTAACTTTGTTACGAATTCTGCTTCTAAACCATAGTTAGCAAGAGAAACTGCTACGTTAGCTTCTCCACCACCATATGTTGCTTGGAAGTGATCTACTTGATTGAATCTTAAATACCCATCTGGGGCAAGTCTTAACATAATTTCACCGAAAGTAACTACTTTACTCATTTTAAATTCTCCTATTATCTCATATAATTTTTATTTTTACTACTTATCATCTATGTATTTAATGGTCACACATTAATGTTTCCATGAAGTAGCGTTATTAACTTTTAAAATGCTTAAATTTTAAGGCATTCAACGCCTAAAGTGCCTAATCTTTAAATTAATAAATTATTTTTGTAATAAATGAATAGCAAATCCACCAAATTCTTCTTTTAAGTAAACTGCTGTTAATTTACCTTTTGCATTGTATTTAGCTGATTCTTCATTGATTTCGATGCCTTTAGCTTTAAGATAAGCTACAGCTCTTTCAATGTAGTTTGTTTTGTATGCAATGTGTCCTTTAGCTCCAAGGTATGGTGTTTTCATAACTTCTACGCCAAGCCCAGCAAAGATTGAGCTATTGCCAACTTTAACGCCTGTGTTAAATGCACCATCAAATGCAGCAGCGATTTCTGAAGCAGCAGCTTCTGTTTCTGCATTAATTCCAACATGTGCAAGTTCAAATCCTAACATTTGAGTTACAGCTTCTTTTGTCATTTCTGTGATTTTATCAAATTCACCAGCAGCAACTAATTTAGGATCTACCATCCAGCTCCCACCACACGCAATGATTCTATCGAATGATAAATAATCATTAAGGTTTTTAGCATTGATACCACCTGTTGGCATGAATTTCATATTTGTGTATGGGCCAGCCATTGATTTGATAAGTTTAATTCCCCCAATCGCTTCAGCTGGGAATACTTTAACTACATTAAGTCCAAGTTCAATAGCTTGTTCTACATCTGAAGGATTAGCACAACCTGGTGTTACAGGAATACCTTTTTCTACACAATATTTAACTACTTTTGGGTTAAGACCAGGACTTACGATGAATTTAGCGCCTGCTTCTACAGCTTCATCTACTTGCTTCGTTGTAAGAACTGCCCAGCCCCAATTAACATTTCTGGGAATTCTTTCGCCATAACGCTGATAGCTTCTTTAGCACATGCTGTTCTAAATGTTACTTCTGCTACTGGAAGTCCTCCTTCGCATAAAGCTTTTGCAAGTGGCTTAGCTTCTTCGATATTGTTGATTACTACTACTGGAACGATACCATATGCACCGATTTGTTCAAGTACATTACTCATTGTTGTACCTCCTATTTATTTCTAAAATTTATTAATCATTATCTACTTTTTATTTAGTTGTTAATTAATATTGGTTTGTTTTAGTTTTCATACTTTTTTCATATCCAAGTATATCTTAGCACTCATTTATACACTTTTGTTATTGTTTTTTAATAAATTTGACATAAGTTGTTGCTTTTTTATTAATATCAAAATTTTTATTTTGTATCATAATTTTTGTTTTATTTTTTACACTTGCAATCATTTACTTATCCTTAATTACGTATATCTAAATATTTTTGTACTAACACTCATATTTTACAAATATTATCAAATCAAATCTTAATTTTAAGAATCATAAAATACATTGAATTATTCCTTCATAAGTCATTGATTTTACTTATAAAAACATCCTATTAATATGTAGTATAAATTTAAATTTTAAATCTAATGTGTTATAATTTATATAATTTTAAAAATTATATACATTATAACACACATAATCCTATACATTATCTTACATATTATTTTTAATTCTCCAGTAACATACATATTGTTACATATACATTTATAAAGTCGTCTTTATTTATATCCTATTAACGCAATTAATCTTCATCTTAAAATGAAATTTAATTACGTTTAAATATTTTTGTTTTTAGTTGTTTTTGTTTTAGTTAACTTATCATGTATAACTTATACTTAGGAGGAAATTATGAATACAATTTATGATCACTTAGACATGTTTACTGGAATCTTAGACTTACTTGAAAATCACTTAGGAACAAATTGTGAAATTGTCTTACATGACAATACTCAGCCATACGAACATAGTATTGTAGACATTCGTAATGGTCATGTTACCGGCAGAAAAATTGGAGATTGTGGTGGAAATTGGGGACTTGAAGTATTAAGCAAAATGAATGCAGACACTCATATCTATAACAAAATAGTTCATATGAGAAATGGGAAAATTATCCGTGGTTCTTCTATGTTCTTTCAAAATGATGATGGTGAAAATGTAGGAGCCATCTGTATTAATATGGATATTACTGATAGTTTAAAATGTGAAGAATACCTTAAACAGTTTAACAACTATGCAGCTCCTTCTACTTCATCTAGCGAATTGTTTACAACTGATGTTAATCAACTTATGGATAATCTGCTACTTCAATGTGAAAATATGTTTGATAAATCAAAAGGTCATTTAAGTAAAGAGGAAAAACTAGAAATCATCAAATTCTTAGACAATAAAGGTGCTTTCTTAATTACAAAATCAGGAGACCGTGTATGTGATTTCCTTAATATTTCTAAATTTACTTTATATAACTATCTTGAAATGACTAGACAAGGTAAATAAATATATACTGCTACACATTTAAGGGTTTGACATTCCTTTTAAACTTTAGTATCTTTATATAGTTAACACTAATAAATCTTACTCATGAGGGAGTAGTTTGCAATTATATATTGTAATATTATCAACATCATGACTATACTACTTATAGTCTGGTAATATTTTAAAAAGCGAGACTCATGAATAGCATCTAATTATGTTTGCTATTCATGAGTCTCGCTTTTTTAATAAATATTTTTTATAGTTCAATATTCTTTTATAAACGTAACTTACTTATAACTCTTGAGTAAAATCTAATTAAAGGAGTATGTTTATGATATTTTTACTTTATCTTATCCTAGCAATTTGTGTTGTATTTCTTTCAGTCAAGACTGCAAATTATGTAGATTTGCTAGATAAAAAGACTAATCTTTCTGGTGCCTTCATTGGTGGTGTTATGCTTGCAGCAGTTACATCTCTTCCAGAATTCTTTACAACTATTTCTGCCACTTCATTCTTAGGAAATCCTGACCTAGCTTTAGGAAATATCCTTGGTAGTAACTTGTTCAACAATACTATTTTAGCTACACTCGTATTATTATTCATTAAAAAGTTTGGTGAAAGTAATATTTCAAAAAGTCACTTAAACGTAAGTATCTGTACTTTAGGTATGTACTTCATCATCTGTATCAACTTATTCATTAACATTGATATTTCAATTCTTACGATTAGCATACTTTCTATTGCCTTAGCTATATTCTATGCTATTGGTGTTAAAGCTATGGCAAATGCACCATCTGAAGAAAGCGATGATAACGAAGATGATAGTCCTCTTACAGTAAAACAAATCGCTGTCCGTTTTGTAATTACAAGTATTCTCTTAATTGCAGCAAGTATCGGTGTAACTTATGTTTCTGATAGTATTGCAACTACATATAACTTAGGCGCTGGTCTCGTTGGTGCTGTATTACTTGGTATTGCAACTTCACTTCCTGAAGTAACATCTTGTGTGGCACTTATGAAAGTGGGTAACTTTAATATTGCAACTGGTAACATTGTAGGAAGTACTTTATTCAACTTCTTAATCTTAACTTTTGCAGATTTACTTTATATCCAAGATACTATCTACATCTTTACAGATGTCAATACTAAAGCCCTTCTTGTATTCGGCTTTGTTGCTGCTCTTCTTCTTACTTTCATGATTTTCTTAAAATCACGTAAAGACGAGAAAAAACTCAGCAATTACATTTATACATTACCTTCTGTAGGTATTCTTTTATGCTACTTTGCATTCTTAATAGCAGATAAATTTATGTAATTTTTCTAGTACATGTACATAAAGGGTTGTAATCTAATATGATTACAACCCTTTATGCTATTCCATGTTCCTTTAAACGTTTTAAAGCTAGAGTTTCTCTATATACCCAAGGATTAATGTCCGCTCTTTTTCCCTGTAAAATCAACTCATTTTCTTTTATTACTTCATCTATTTCTATCCAAACCGGTTTAAACTCTTGATCTTTCTCATACTTATCTAAATGTTGACTCTTTGGAACTTCTTCTACATCACATGTATAATAATATGAAGTCATTTCAAAGATCCCATTAGCATTGAATTGATTTACATTACGTTGTACAATCATCCCTAATTTCTTTCCTATAGTATTAACAATATATCCGGTTTCCTCTGCAACTTCTCTTTTTAAAGCTTCTTTAATCTCTTCTTGCCTTTTAACACCACCACCAGGAAACTTATAATCGCCCTTATTAGTATGCACCATAAGTATTTTACCATCTTTTAAAATAACAGCTCTTGCTGCTTGCCTAGTTGTAATATGTGCTCTACTATCTTTTATCTCTTGAATCCCAACTACCTCATTTAGAATCATAGGCGCCTCCTTATATATTACCCCTTCTATTCTATAATTAATATGCCAATATATATTACTTTTTATAAAACAATGCCTTACCTAATTATGTATATATGTAATAATTCTAATATATATCATAATTTTTATTATATTCTATCATATTTCGATTAATTTTTAAAGAAAAGTTTAGTTAACTTATATATCCTCGTTCATTAATTATAATCCCCGCTAATAATAGAAAGCCTAAACTAAAGTATACAATTAATGTTACCATAATAAATATTGCTATATATACAATAGATGTTCGTCTTACATTAGCTCCTCCTGCATTAATGACATAATATATATGCAGATATATGCAATATATATTAATAGCTAAGCTAATAGCTCCTCCAAATCTTATTACATGGCCTATCTCAAATAACTCTCCTAGATTTGCTAAAGTTCCCATACACACTTGACCATTGAAACTTCTCCAATAATCAAGCCTTCCTCCACATGCACTTATTACACACATATAAAACCACCCCGTAAGAAAAGTACTTGCTAAAATGCAAATGGTCTGCAATGTACCTCCTCCATTTTTATGAGGTACTATTAATAATACACTAATTACATATAAAATATATTGATCCAAATTAAATTGCTTATAACTTATCATACGTGCAAAACATTTCCGGGGTTCAATTATTAGGTCTCTTATATTCCTAATAGCAGTCTTCATATACTTCTTCACCACGCTTAACACTCTTATATATATAATTCACATATATTTCTTATACTTAGTATAACAATATCTATAAACTCTTATCCTGCCTATTTATCTTTAATCCCTCTTTCTCTAAAACAATTCCTTAACCTATACAGCATTAATTAATGTACATAAAAATAGGGTAGTCTAATGAATCAAATCTCATTAAACTACCCTATCCTTATTATGTCCTAATTATTATATATTAATTATTCTGCAAGTTTATTTAAAGCTTCCATAAGAGCATCTACATCCATGCCATGAGCTAAAGCGCCTTCTTCAATTGATTCGAAGTGAGCTGCTGCACAACCTAAACATCCCATACCGAAAGCTGCAAATACATTAGCTGCTTCTGGATATTTGCTTACAACTTCCATAATTCCCATATCTCTAGTGATTTTCATAGTTAATTCTCCTTCCTTACATATGTACTAAGGTTTATTCCTAAAATACAATATAAAATTCTACCTATATCATACACCTAAAATACCTAAAAATAAAGTTTAAAATAAAAGGGGTATACAGTTTCAGTTCCTTTAACTGCGACTTTTCCACATTTTTCTCATTATTCTTATCCACACTTTTCAAACTTAAATACACACTATTTTATATCATATTGTGTAAAACTTTTTACTTATCCACATTTTTCACAAAACTATCAACAATTTGTGAACAACTTTTTTAATTTCACAACTTTATACACAACTTTATACAGAATATCCACTTCACTTTAAGCTTATAGCAGTATACTTTAACTGATTCCAACTTCATATGTTATTTTCATTATGTTGCAAAAAACGACTTATATAGTATATTTTCAACCTGAGCTACTATTTATATAACCATTCTCGCTTACTATTAAATAATGTCTTTTATTATTTTTCTCATCTAACTTCATATAGCTTTCCACTTTTATACTTTACTTTTTTATCTCACTATATATACAGCTAGATTTCTTTATATATACTTCTTGTCTAATATAACTTCATTAATATATGACCTTTTATATCTTCCTAATATGGATTAAGTAATTCTTTAACTTATAGTTCTTCTTATATTGTTTGTTTATTCTTTAACATAAATTACCTTATTTAAAGAATTTATTTATAACATTTTTTATTTTATATAATTGTGTTTTATTTTTAACAATTATCCAATCAAATCATTGACAACCTATTACTCACATGATATGATTACACTATCTTTTAAATCAACTAAACAATTATAAATTTTTTTATTTTATTTTGTTAAATTAATAACAATTTATTTTAATCTTATAGCATATTAATTCAAGGAGGATTTAACAATGTCTGATGAGAAAAAACAAAAAGTAACTGAAGTTAAAGAAGCACCAGCTGTAGATGCAAAAGCTATGATTGACGAATTAGTTGCAAAAGCAAAAGTTGCTCTTGATGAGTACATGAAACTTGACCAAGAAAAAATCGATGAAATCACAAAAGCTATGGCTTTAGCTGGTCTTTCAGCTCAAATGAAACTTGCTAAAATGGCTGTTGATGAAACAGGTCGTGGTATCTTCGAAGATAAAGTAACAAAAAATATCTTCGCTACAGAATATATCTACCACAGTATTAAACACGAAAAAACTGTTGGTATAATCGAAGATAATGAAGATGAAGGATATATCGAAATTGCTGAACCAGTTGGTATCGTAGCAGGTGTTACACCTACAACAAACCCAACATCAACAACAATGTTCAAAGCAATCACATGTGCTAAAACTCGTAACCCAATCATCTTTGGTTTCCACCCAGCTGCACAACAATGTTCTCGTGAAGCTGCTATCATCGTTCGTGATGCTGCTATCAAAGCTGGTGCTCCAGAAAACTGTGTTCAATGGATTGAAACACCATCAATCGAAGCTACTAACGCTCTTATGAATCACCCTGATGTAGCTACAGTTCTTGCAACTGGTGGTTCTGCAATGGTTAAAGCTGCTTACTCAACTGGTAAACCAGCACTCGGCGTTGGTCCTGGTAACGTACCAGCATTCGTTGAAAAAACAGCTAATCTTGAACAATCTCTTACAGACATTATTCTTTCAAAATCATTCGATAATGGTATGATTTGTGCTTCTGAACAAGCTGCTATCATCGAAGCTCCTATTTATGATAAAGCTGTAGCATTCATGAAAAAACAAGGTTGCTACTTCGCTACTAAAGAAGAAGTTGAAAAACTTGCTCCAGTTGTAATCGACCCAGTTCGTATGATGGCTGGTCCAGCAATCGTTGGTAAATATCCATATGAAATTGCTGCACTTGCTGGTATTACAATTCCTAAAGAAACAAAAGTTCTCTGCTGTGAACTTGATGGTGTTGGTGCTGACTACCCACTTTCAAGAGAAAAACTTTCTCCAGTTCTTGCAGTTGTTAAAGCTAAAGACGTTGAAGATGGTATTCAAAAAGCTGAAACAATGGTTGAACTTGGTGGTCTTGGTCATACAGCAGTTATTCATACGACAAATAATGAACTTATCGACGAATATGGTAAACGTCTTAAAGCTTGCCGTATCATCGTAAACTCTCCATCTGCATTTGGTGGTATCGGTGATGTTTACAACTCACTTATGCCTTCATTAACACTTGGTTGTGGTTCTTATGGACATAACTCAACATCTTCTAACGTTACAGCACAAAACTTAATTAATAAGAAGAGAGTTGCAAAAAGGAGATTAAATATGCAATGGTTTAAAGTTCCAGAAAAAATCTACTTCGAGCCAGGCTCAGTTCAATACTTAGCTAAAATGCCAGACATCCACCGTGCAATGATCGTAGCTGACCCAATGATGGTTAAATTAGGCTATGTAGATAAACTTACTTATCAATTAAACAAAAATCTCAACAAAGTAACTATTGAAATCTTTAGCGAAGTTGAACCAGATCCAGACTTAGTAACAGTTAGAAAAGGTACAGCTGTTATGAATTCATTCAAACCAGACGTAATCATCGCTCTTGGTGGTGGTTCTGCAATGGATGCTGCTAAAGCAATGTGGTTATTCTATGAAAATCCAGAAGCTGACTTCATCGGTATGGCTCAAAAATTTATGGATATCCGTAAACGTGTTTATAAATTCCCTAAAATGGGTAGACTTGCAAAAATGGTTTCTATTCCTACAACATCAGGTACAGGTTCTGAGGTAACATCATTCGCTGTAATCTCTGATAAATCTAAGAATATGAAATATCCACTTGCTGACTACGAATTAACACCAGACGTAGCAATCATTGACCCAGAATTCGTTATGTCAGTTCCAGCTGGCGCTACAGCTGATACAGGTCTTGACGTATTAACACATGCTATCGAAGCATATGTTTCTATCCTTGCTTCTGACTACACAGATGCTCTTGCACTTCATGCTATTAAATTAGTATTTGAATACTTACCACGTTCATACAAAAATGGTGCAAAAGATCCAGAAGCTAGAGAAAAAATGCACAACGCATCTTGTATCGCAGGTATGGCATTCACAAATGCATTCCTTGGTGTATGTCACTCATTAGCTCATAAACTTGGTGGGGAATTCCACGTAGCTCATGGACGTGCAAATGCTGTTCTTTTACCACACGTTATTGAATACAATGGTGAAACAAATCCATCTAAATTCATGGCTTGGCCAAAATACGGTAAATTCATCGCACCACAAAGATACCAAGATATCGCTAAAATGTTAGGACTTCCTGCTTCTACTCCAGAAGAAGGTGTTAAATCTCTTGCTAAAGCAGTTAGAGACTTAATGAAAGAAGTTGGTATTCCATTAACACTTAAAGAAATGAAAACACGTGAAGGTAACCAATACATTGATGAAAAAACATACCTTCAAACTATCGAATCTTTATCTTACAAAGCATTCGAAGATCAATGTACAACAGCTAACCCAAGACTTCCAAGAATTCACGAACTTCAAGAGCTTTATAGAAAAGCTTACTATGGTAAATAATTTCTACCAATTAGTTTAGTGTGCACCTATACTAATTAGGAATAAAAGAGAGATTATCCAAACTCAATTTGGATAATCTCTCTTTTTTATTATATATACTTTCTTTACATGATTATTTTATATTCATACGGTTAATACTAAGAGCTATCATATATATACTCTTTTGTGGTATATTAATACTTACATATTACAGAATAGGAATGACATCATGAAAGATATTAAATTACCTAAAATAGGCTTTAGAACTCTAAAAACTGCTTTAGCAGTATTTCTTTGCCTTTTACTTTTCCCAAAAGAACCTTTTTTTGCATGTATGACTTCTATCTTTTGTCTACAAAACACAGTAAAGGGATCATATGAAGTTGGCTTTGCACGTGCTTATGGAACTGTCCATGGCGCTATTATAGGCTTTTTATTCCTTTTATTTTTCAAATTATTATGGTTCTACTCAAAAATTGCAGTAGTAACAACATTTATCATATACCTTCTCATATCTTTTGGTATTATCGTTGTAATTTATACCTGCAACTTAGTAAAACGTCCACTTTCAATTCCTTTGGCATGTATTGTCTTTCTAGGCGTTACTACAACGCATGCACAGACAGATGCCGTTTACTATGCACTTAATCGTATTATTGAAACATTCTTCGGACTTATTATTGGCTTACTGGTTAATAAATATATTAATCCACCTGTAGATAAATAATCTTCATAAAAAAGTAAATATCCCAATAACAAGAAGGAGTTGTTCTCATATTGTAGAACAACTCCTTCTTGTTATTGTAATAAAACCTTTTTAGACTATACAAACTAACCTTTTATAATAACATTATCAAACTAAATGATATTTTCTATTTTTAATTAATAACTCAATTACCTCCTATACTATATTTTTATTACAGAATTAATTTTATTCTTTTGCTTTAAAACTTAGTTCTATTTAAACTTTATGATTCCCATTTTATTTTTTATAATTCATAAAAATGTCCCCGTTAGAGAACGGGGACAATATAGGTTGATGTATCATCTTGGATGAGATGAATTTTGTTATTATAAGTTTCTTTTAGTATTGGGTTTTGTAGTACTTCTTGAGTCTTCCCTGAGATAGCTAGTTTGCCGTCTTTTAAAATAAGTATTTCATCACAGGTTCCAAAGGCTAGGTTTAGATCGTGAAGTACCATAATAATTGTAAGGTTCCTTTTTTCTTTTATTTGTCTTATAAAGTGCATAAATTCTACGCTATTATGAATATCTAGCATTGATGTAGGTTCGTCTAAAAGTAAATATGGCGTATCTTGAACAAGTGCTCTTGCGATAAATACTTTTTGCGCTTCTCCTCCGCTTAGATTTCTAATAGACGCATTTCTTAAACCTTCAAGGTGTAAATCTTGAATAACTTGTTCTATAAGCATTTCATCTTTTTGTTTAAGCTCTCCCATTAAGTCCATATAGGTATAACGTCCCATTTGTAAAATCTCATATACTGTAAAGTCTAAGTCCCTTGGATTCTCTTGAAAAACGTAACTTATATGTCTTGCATAATCTTTTACTTTAAAGCCTTTTATATCTTTTCCTTCATAAAAAATAGTTGATTTAGGAGATGGGATAATGCCCATGATATGTTTCAGAATTGTACTTTTACCTGCACCATTTGGCCCTATAATGCCATAAATTTTCCCCGGTGAGAATGTATAATTAATATCCTTTAGAATATGTTTCTGCCCTATTTGATAATTTAAATGTTTAATCTCTATCATCTTTGCTCCCTCTTTCTCTGTCTATATATCAAGTACATGAAATAAGGTGCACCTAGCAATGAAGTAATAATTCCTATAGGAATTTCCCCACTAGGCATAAGTGCCCTTGAAAGGTCATCACATAGGAGTAAAAATATCATTCCAAAGAAGGCACTAATAGGTAATGTTTTACGATAATTAGAGCCAAATATAAGGCGTACAACATGAGGAATAATTAATCCAACAAAACCTATGGTTCCTGTAAAAGCCACTGTAGTTGCAATCAGTATACTACTTATACCTAGTAGTATTTTTCGAATGCGTCCTACGTCTAACCCTAATGCTCTAGCTGCTTCTTCACCCATAAGTAAAATATTAAGTTCCTTCCGTAAAATAAGAAAAGCAATGAAGGTAGGTACAGTAATAATGCTTAAGATAATAACTCTACTATAAGAAGCCGCGCCTAAAGAACCCATTCCCCATGTAAATATAGTCAGTAATTTATCCTGTGAGTATATCTTAATTAGAGCTAATAACGCTGAAAAGAAATAGTTAATGGCAAGTCCTGAAAGCAACAATCTAATAGTAGAAACCTTGCCACTCATTCCAGATAACCCTATTACTAAAATATTAGCTATAAGCGCTCCTATAAAAGCATAAATCGGTGAAAAACCACTAGTCATAAAGCCAATAGCTGCACCTAATGAAGCCCCTGACGAAATACCCAGTATATACGGATCTGCCATATCATTTCTAAAAATAGATTGATAAACTGCACCTGTTACAGCTAAATTCATACCCGTTAAAATGGCCATAAGTATTCTTGGAATACGTATATTTAATATAATTGTCTGTTGCCCCTTTGTAATATGTGTAGCAATATCCTGACCTATTACTTTTGACCATATAATACGGAAAGTATCAGCTACTGTAATATCAGCTACACCTATTGTAACGGAGATAAGGGCCAAAATAATGACTAATAAAGTTAATAGGAAATATAAAAGCTTTATATTTCCTACTCTCTGTAATTTATCTTTAATTTCCATTTAAGCTTAGTTATTTACAAGCTCTGGATTAATTATTTCAGCCATTTCAATAAGGGCATCATCTACGCGTGGTCCTTGTCTAGAAATCATATCTCCATTAATTTCATAAACATTACCTGATTTAACAGCCTCTAAGTCTTTATAGAAATCTGTATTTTGAAGTGCCTCAAGGTTTGTTACTCCAGTTGGTACAATAATGATATCTGGTTCATTATCTGCTATTTCTTCTTTACTAATAGACCAACCACTAATATTTTGAGCAATATTCTGACCACCTGCTAAATTAATAATTTCACTAATAAATGTGTCTCCTCCAGCAGTATAATCACTTTCTCCATAACCAACTATATAATATACTTTTGGTTTTTCTGTTTTATTTAATGCCTTTACCTTTTCTGTAATATCTGCAACATTGGCCTTCATATCATTAATCACTTCAGTAGCATTACCTGACTCATCTACTAACTTCCCTATAGCAGTAATAGCTTCATAAGTTCCATCGAAGCCTTCTTGCTCATTAAGGAATACAACTGGAATACCTACTTCTCTTAATTTATTTATAATTTCATCAGAAACATGTGTTGAGCCTACTACTAAGTCTGGCTCTAATGAAATAATTGTTTCCACATTAGGGTCCATTGTACCACCTACTGGTGTTACACTTTTCATTGATTCTGGATAATTGCAAAAATCTGTACGACCAACTATTTTATCTTCTACACCCACTGCTGCTAAAATCTCTGTTGTACTAGGTGCTAAAGAAACAATACGTTTTGGTACACTTGTTAATGTAGTTGTTGTTTTTGTGGAATCTGTAACACTTACATTAAATGATTCTTCTGGTGTCGCTGTCTCCGTAGGTGCTGTATTTTGTGTGTTATTTGTGCTACTACAACCAATTAACATCGTAAACGACATTACGGCTGCCATACAAAGCATTATGCCTTTAAATACTTTCTGTTTCACTTTAATACCTCCTATGAATAGTCTAAAATTACCATTTTTATCATTGCACACTATTGTATCACTGTCAAGAAATCCTTATTTTCTACAAGTTACTAACTTATAGTATCTATCTAATCTATATCCAATATACAGGCTATTTATTAGCTTTATTACTGTGTGTACATATGCCCTTGCAAAATATCCACACCTAAGATTGCTTTTCTTTCAACTTATTCACAAAAAAGTATTTTACTCACATGTACCTTGTGGATTACTTGAAGTAAAACTCTAAGATAACTTTATGATCTTACCATTTATCTCAATTGCTTTTATATCTTCTATATTAATCAACTTCATATCTTATTTTTAAAATTATTCTGCCTCTCTAGTTTTCTCACGTATTTCTTCTTGCCACTTAGCTTCTTCCATATTTTCATAGCTTGCTGTAATCTCTGGTCTTTTGCCACGATAACCTTTGTTCATCTTATGTTTCGCCTTACGATTGGCAACACTATCGAATACAATGCTAAAATCATAGTCCTCTGGATAAAGTTCTTTTGCTGCTACAAGTAACTTCACTCTTTTCACATTCACCCAACGCTTACTTTTTTGAATCTGTACCCCTACTTTGCCTTGATCATCTACAGTATGAAAAACGAGACCTTTTAATTTTTCTGGATAAACCATGACACTGTCGCCTACCTGGAACTTTTGTTTTAATTCTTGAGCCTTTGCTTTAGGGTCTTTTAAAGGTTTAGCCTTTAGTTTAGGTGCTTGTAAATCATTTTGACTTACTAACTCCTGAACCTTTTCTATGGCTTCAATCATATTTTCATTGCTTTTTACTTCCCCTATTTGATTTATCTTATTCTCCTGCGATTTAACCTTAGTACCATAGGTATAAATACTAGCTAAATCAATGAGCTGCTTTGGAAAACCTAATTTCTCAGCAATACAAAAGGCACAACTCTCTCCTGCTTCTCCTATCTCTAATTGATAAAGTGGTCTTAAACTTTCTTTATCAAACTTCATTCTAGCATTAATAAAGCCTTCTGCCGTCTGCGCATATTCCTTAACCTCTGGATAGTGGGTAGTTGCTACAATTAAACAGTTTTTATTTCTAAGTGCCTCTAGTGTAGCAATTGCAATACCCATACCTTCTGCAGGATCTGTGCCCGAACCTAATTCATCTAAAAGTACAAGCGAATGGGCTGTAGTTTGCTTCAAAATCTCTATTACACTCACAATATGAGCTGAGAAAGTAGATAAATTCTGCGTAATGCTTTGCCCATCTCCAATATCACATAAAATTTGATTACGCATAATGAGGTGACTTCCTTCTTCTGCAGGTATATGAAGTCCACATTGTGCCATCATTGTTAGAAGCCCTACCGTCTTTAATGTGACAGTTTTTCCCCCTGTATTGGGCCCTGTAATAATAACACCTCGTATGCCCTCTCCCATTTCAAAATTTAGAGGGACACACTGCTCGGTATTTAGTAATGGATGACGTCCATTTTTAATAATAATCTTCCCATTCATAGTAATAGGCACGCCCTTACCATTCATCTCTACAGATAATTTGCCCTTAGCAAAAGCAATATCTAAGACCTCCATAACTTCCATATTTACTTTGATTTCTGGAATAAAGTTTTCTACTTCATTCGTTAAACTATATAAAATCTTTCTAACCTCATTATCTTCCTCTATTTCTAATAGTGAAAGTTCTTCTTGAAGTTTACCTATAGAGGAGGGTTCAATAAACACAGTGCTTCCTGTACGTGATTCATCTAATACATTCCCCTGAACTTGATGTTTATACTCCCTTTTTACAGCTAACACATAATGTCCACTACGTTGTAAAATATATGAATCTGCTAAGTATGCTCTCTTACTTTGCATAACTTTTTCAAGACGCATCTTAATGCTTTCTTTCTTAGACTCTATATTCCTACGTATATTTTTAAGTGCTGTGCTAGCTTCACTATCTACTTCATTATTACGAATACTTATCTCTATAAGTTCTCTTAGCACTTCTAAATCAGCGAAGCTTCTGCCATAACTTATAAGATCACACTCTAAATATTCTCCTCGTTTTAAATAGCGCTGCATATTATGACAGCCTTTAATAAATGAAACAACCATCATTAGTTCTTCTGGTTCCAACATAGTACCTACTTGAATATGCTCAATGAGCGTATTCATAAATTGCATAGAGCTTATAGGTGGTATACCTAGGCTATCTATAATTCTTCTTGCCTCAGTTGTCTCTTGAATCTTCATTTCGCAAAGCTTTTCGTCTAAAATCATCTCTAAGTTAAGTAACTTTTCTTTAGCAATCTCAGATATAGCAAGCTCACTAAGCTTCTTTAAAATTTGATTAAACTCTAATATCTCATTTATATTTTTCAATGTTATTCTCTCCCTTATTTAACACTATAAATTTATATCAAATATAAAAGACACCATAGAAGCTTCTGCCTTATATTGAGGGCATATTGCTTCTATGGTGCCACTGTGACACAAGGAGAGACAATCATATTGATACACTACTTTAATTATCTAGCAAGTAATCTATCCTATTCATCAAAAAAGACATAGCTACGCTATGCCTCCTCATTTTTGATTTTAATGATTCTCTTATCTTGGCATGGTATTTGATAAGCAATTTGAAAAGGCAGAAACTAATCCTGCTAATGTAACAATCTACGCCTGGTTCATGACTTCCAATTTAAGACATTAAATTTTTTAAAATAATAAATTTGAACATCACAAAAAAGCCTTAGCCTACATACGATTTTTTACAATCCTAGCTTAGCTAGGTTTTTAGATTATTATATTAAGCAGCTTATTTAATTAATTCTCTTTAACCTCAACAAATTCAATTAACAAACACCTTCCACCTTTCTTATCTTAAAGACTACTTTAAAATAGTCTCCTAATTTTTATTACTAAGTATTACTACTGTACTTTTATCATATATCTCTTATTTTATACAGTCAACACTAATTTTATAATATTCAAAACCTATTTTTTTGTTACCCCATAAAAATAAAGGACTATTGCTTTATATAACAATGGTCCTTATGTATTATAATTTATATTCCACAACCGTTTCACTTAAATGCTCAGCTGTT
>CALGWE010000670.1:0-2375 GCA_937935915.1 uncultured Clostridia bacterium | reverse complement strand
CATAAAACATACAAGCATATAAAAGTATTTAAAATGGTTTATCTATATAAGCATTTGTGAATATATAATAAAAATAATAATTTTCTTGACTTAAAGTTAACTTTAGGAATTATACTTATAGCTATAAAGACATATAAAAAGGAGAAAACAATGTCATATACAGTACTAGATAAAGTTAACGAATTAAAAGATTTAAAAGCATTATCAAGAGAAGAAATCAGATTATTAACAGATGAAGTAAGACAAATCCTTATTCAAAAAGTAAGTGCCACAGGAGGACATTTTGGGCCAAACTTAGGTATGGTAGAAGCAACAGTAGCACTTCATTATGTATTTAATTCACCAGTTGATAAATTTGTTTTTGATGTATCACATCAATCATATGCACACAAAATCTTAACTGGCAGAAAAGAAGCCTTTACTAATCCTGAGAAATATAAAACAGTATCAGGTTATACAACACCAGAAGAAAGTGAACATGACTTCTTTAAAGTAGGTCATACATCAACTTCTATTAGTTTAGCATGCGGGCTTGCTAAAGGGAGAGATGTACAAGGTGGCAATGAAAATATCATTGCCATCATCGGAGATGGTTCATTAAGTGGTGGGGAAGCTTATGAAGGCTTAAATAACGCTGCTGAATTAAATAGTAATTTTATTGTATTAGTAAATGACAATGAAATATCTATTGCAGAAAATCACGGTGGTTTATATAAAAACTTAGCTAAGCTTCGTGAAACAGAAGGAAAAGCAGAAAACAACTTCTTTAAAGCATTAGGTTTCGATTACTACTTTGTAAAGGATGGTAACAATGTAGATGAATTAATTGAAACACTTGAAAAAGTAAAAGATATCGATCATCCAGTAGTAGTCCATATGCATACAGTGAAAGGAAAAGGGTATGCAGATGCAGAAAATAATAAAGAAAATTTCCACTGGGTTATGCCATTTAACTTAGAAACAAAAGAGCCACTTATGAAAATGGAACCAGTTGAAACTTATTTAAGTATGACAGAAGACTTCTTATTAGAAAAAGCTAAAAAAGACCCAAGTGTAGTCGTAATTAATGCGGCAACACCAAGTATTACAGGGGTAAATAAAGTAAGATATGAACTTGAAAAACAATATGTAGATGTAGGAATTGCTGAAGAACATGCTATAGCAATGGCTTCAGGTATGGCAAGAAGAGGAGCTAAACCAGTTGCATCATTCTTAAGTACATTTATTCAAAGAACATATGACCAATTATCTCAAGACCTTGCCCTTAACAATAATCCAGCATTAATCTTAGTACACTGGGGTGGAATTAGTGATCAAGATGAAACACATTTAGGATTATTTGATATTCCATTAATCTCAAACATTCCAAACATGGTATATCTTGCACCAACTAATAAAGAAGAATACCTTGCTATGATGGAATGGGGAATTGAACAAACTGACCATCCAGTTGCAATCCGTGTACCTAATATGCAAGTAGTTTCAACTGGAGAAAAAGTAGAAGCTAATTTCAGTGAGTTAAATAAATATGTTAAAACAATAGAAGGCAATGAAGTTGCAATTCTTGGACTTGGTTCATTTTATCACTTAGGTAAAAAAGTACACGATAAACTTCAAGAAATCGGTATCAATGCCACACTTATTAATCCAAGATTTATTACAGGTGTAGATGAAGCCTTATTAACAAGCTTACAAAAAAATCATAAACTTGTAATTACATTAGAAGATGGTATCTTAGATGGTGGCTTTGGTGAAAAGATTGCAAGATTCTATGGGGACACAGATATGAAAGTACTCAATTTCGGTGCAACTAAAGAATTTACAGATAGCGTACCAGTAGCTGAGTTATACGAAAGATATCATTTAACAGAAGCACTTATTATAGAAGATATTCAAAAAGCATTAGGTAAATAATAGATGAATTAACAGACGAGTAATAACTAGTTCTTTTAGCTATTACTCGTTTTTATTGATTAAAGTAAACTATTTAAGCACAAATTTGTACTACTTAGACGAGAGCAATTTAATAATAAATTTTTAATGCTACAATAAAATGTATTTGTATACTAAAAGGAAATTAGATTAAAAGAACTAGGGAGAAGTAAAATGAAAAGATTTAAGTACATGCTTGGTATATCAATTTTATTAATGGGGACTTGTGTATATGGTAAGGGTTCAGAGATTTTTATTAACAATAAACCTATTGTAATGGATGTTGAACCGGAAATGAAACGTAGTATAACCTATGTACCAATTAGCTTTATCGCTAAAGAATTAGGTGCAAAAGTAGAATGGCAGAGTCCAAATGTTATCATTACAAAAGGCGACACAATTATTAAGTGTTCAATTGACAGCAATATAGTTAGTAGAAATGG
>CALGWE010000669.1:0-2374 GCA_937935915.1 uncultured Clostridia bacterium | reverse complement strand
TATTCTTTACAAAAAATTTTTACATAAATATACTTCTATCCAATTTCCTATTTCTTTCATATTAATAAAATAAGCTGCCACAAAACTCCTAACAGCTTCATGGCAGCTTATTAACTTTTTTGATATTCTCCGTTGCTTTAATTATCGAACTTAGAATATCACAAATTATGTAAGGTGTAGATAGTAGAGGCTGATACTACCGCCAGACTCTTTTGAATAACCACTCTATTTTCTTCTGAGAATCTCTGTATAGACAAGTAAAAGTGGAGCTACCCCTTTTGCTTCGTTTTCTACTACTGGTTCTGAAATATAGTATTCATATGAACCATCTCTTGAATCCGGGCGACCAAGTCCTGCGACTAAACAGATTCCACCTAAATTCATTTCACCATCTTTTTCATATAAGTATTTATCACAAATACCTTTAAATGCTTTTTCACCATATTGTGCATAGCTTTCTGGTAAGAATCCCATTCTTACACCTTTTAAAATAGCATAAGCCATAATTGCACTACCACTTGTTTCAAGATAGTTTCCTTCTCTACCACCTTGATCGACTACTTGATACCACATACCACTTTCATCTTGAAATTTAAGTAGTGACGTGGTAAGGTCTTTAAACATTTCCATAAGTTTAGTGTACATCTCGGTATAGCTTTTATCCATTTTGTCAATGGTATCAATAAGCGCCATTACAAACCAACCAAGTGCACGAAGCCAGAAGTTTCTAGAAAGTCCAGTTTCTTTATTACACCATTTAGCTTCTCTAGATGAATCATACCCATGATAGTATAAGCCTGTTTTAGCATCTTTCATGAATTTCTCTACGTTGCAAAATTGATTAAAGATGTCCTCATAGTGCGCTTTATTATTAAATCTTGTTTCATATTCCATATAAAATGGTTGTCCCATATAAAGACCATCTAACCACACTTGATTTGGATAAATCTTTTTATGCCAGAAGTTCCCTTCTTTTGTACGAGGTTGAATCTTAATTTGCTCATACACTGTATCAATTGCTTTACGGTATCTTTCTTTACCTGTAATATCATATAATTCAAATAACACTTTACCAGAGTTAACATTATCAATATTTAATTCGTGAATATCGTAATTATTAATTGAACCATCTTCTCTTACGTGATATGTAATAAATTCATCTGCGAATTTGAGATATTTTTCACCTTTTGTGATTGCATACATTTCTAGTAATGCTTTAATCATACAGCCATCAATATAGTTCCATGTAGGTGGCTTACCTTCTAAAATCTTTTCGATATTCCAAATAGGTCTTTCAGGTGTACTTTTGTCAATGAGCTCTTCAATGTAATTTCTAAGCATATCCATATTCTAATTTCCTCATTTCCTAGATTATATTTTCATATAAAACGCTTATTCCATTTTACATTAAACTTTTGACGTTGTCCTAAGATTTAAAAATTTAAGGGATAGATATGTATGATTTATGGATTTTAGATATATTTTATCAAACTTTATTGGGTTTTATATTATTTATTCATGAAAAACTTATATGGCATTGCTATAGTATTATTAAAAAATATATTAGAAAGGATTGTGGCTATGGAAAAGAAAAATTTATGGCTCGGACTTGCGCTTGGAATAGGCTGCGTTTCATCTATAGTATTTATAAGCACTTTATTTTCTCGCCTAACTTATTTAAAAATGAATACCACCTTACAGCAGCAAATTGAAACAACTATTGCAACAGCAGAAACAATAGACTTTTCGAAAGTCACAGACTTTAAATGGGACACCTTATATGTTTTTACACCCTATGCATCACCTAATGAAATATTACGTGCCAATAATATTATGACCTTTAATCCTTCATTTAACATTGAGTATTCAGATACTATCGTGATGCTAGGCTTTGTAAGAGATCACTCCCTTGTTGCTTACGTAGAATTACCGCTTAATTTAGTCGAAAATCTACCTGCAACCTCTATGTGTTTCTCAAAAGATACTGCTGTATTTAAAATCATTCCAGAAGAATCAGGCAAAAAATCCTTTCACGCAATAGCTTTTTAAGCTAGTTCGTATAGTTCTTCAATTTATGGACAGACTATAAGTGCGCTAAACTGCCTCTTTTATAAAATACACCCGTGTTACGTAGAGGTACAAAAATAGGTGTGACAAAACTTTATTTTGTCACACCTATTTTTATATCTCTTAGGTTACTTACCTAGTAGTTTTTCAACTAACACTCAAACCTTCTTTAAAACGCCACCAAGTTATCTAAATAGAAGCGAAAGTAGTCGCTGCGGATAATCTACCTGTGGAGTGATTTAATGATAGTCCTATCGAACTTAGGCTATCATAAATCACGGAAGGTGTAGTTAGACGCAGCGACTAC
>CALGWE010000668.1:0-3050 GCA_937935915.1 uncultured Clostridia bacterium | reverse complement strand
AATCATCAAGATAGGGATATCATTGTAAATTTGTCACATGAGCTTAAAACGCCTATTAATGTCATTCAAAGCGCAACTCAAATATTAAAACTAGATGCACGGTTAGATAAAAGTGCGATTAATGAATTAAAGAATATAAAAAATAAATGTAATGAGGCAATGAAATTAATTATTCATATGATAGATATTAATAAAATTAAAGGAGGTTATTTAAAAACTAATTTTGAAGTTTATAATATGGTAGAAGTATTAGAGAATGTGATAGAAGCCTTTGCAGGATTATATGAGGAGGCCAATTTGATTTTTAACACCAATGAGGAAGAAATTAAGGCGAAGATTGATATAAATCTTATTCAACGGGCAAGTATGTATATTATAGGAACCCTTTTAAATAATGGACGTAAAGATATTTATATGGATTTAGAATATGAAATGATTAATAAGGCTGTGAGTGTAAATATTTATGCTAAAGAAATCGAACAGTTTATTACAGAACATCATCGTGATATGGCTAAGTGTGAAATTGAAGAAGCAGGAGATGTATTTGCATTAGAATTTATTAAGCGTATATTAATAATGCATAAGGCGCGTATTAGTCATGGGGGAAGTGGCTACTTAAAAATAACATTTTACAATATTGGGATGTTAGAAGAAGAACCTATTTATCTAGAGGATAATATTGAGTATCTGAGAGATCAGATTAAGAGTTTATATTATACTTAAGTATATAAGCCTGATGGTGAAAAAGAAATATTTCATATTGCCATAAGGCTAATAAAAGGTAGGTATATAGGAGTAATTTATAAAGTGTGTTAAAATGGAAAAAAGAGATAAGGAGAAGACCATGGATATTGTACAGATTTTACAAGAAGAACTTGGTATTAAAAAAGGACAAGTAGAAAATACAATTAAGTTAATCGATGAAGGTAATACGATTCCTTTCATTGCTAGATATCGAAAAGAATTGACAGGGGGCTTAAATGATGAAGTGCTACGTCAATTTGGTGAACGTTATACTTACCTTCAAAATTTAATGGGACGTAAAGCCCAAGTTATTAAAAGTATAGAAGAACAAGGGAAGCTTACAGAAGATTTAAAGAATGCTATTTTAAAAGCAACTACTGCAACAGAAGTAGAAGATTTATATATGCCATATCGTCCTAAGAAACGTACACGTGCAACCATTGCAAAGGAAAAAGGATTAGAACTTTTAGCAGTTATTTTAAAAGCGCAAAAAGAGAAAGAGATTATGGAAGTAGCACAGACTTTCGTAAATGAAGAAAAAGGTGTGAAATCATTACAAGAGGCTTTAGATGGTGCCAAGGATATCCTTGCAGAAGAAGTTTCAGATAATGCTAAGTTTAGAGGGTATATCCGAAAGCTTACGTTTAATAAAGGCCTTATTGTAACAAAGGCAAAAGATGTGAAAGAAAAAACAGTTTTTGAGATGTATTATGATTATAGTGAAAAAGTAAGATCTATGCCAGGACATCGAGTACTTGCTATTAATCGTGGCGAAAATGAAAAAGCACTGAGTGTTAAAATTGAAGCACCATCAGATGAAATTATTGCTTATCTAGCAGATCATGTCATTCAAAAAGACAGCAGCACAAAAGAACTTTTAGAAGAAATGTTGCAAGATAGTTATAAGCGTCTTATTGCGCCAGCAGTTGAACGTGATATTCGTAATGAACTGACTGAGAAAGCTCAGGAAGGTGCCCTTGAAGTTTTTAAGAAAAATCTGTATCAGCTTTTAATGCAAGCACCTATTAAAGGTCATACTGTTATGGGCATTGACCCAGCTTATCGTACAGGCTGTAAAATTGCAGTAGTGGATGAAACAGGTAAGAAGCTTGATAAGACAGTTGTTTTCCCAACACCACCACAAAATAAAATTGCAGAAGCTAAAGTGGTATTAAAAGAACTGATTCAAAAATACGACGTAGACTTACTTTCAATTGGAAATGGGACAGCTTCTCGTGAAACAGAAAAGTTTGTAGCTGAGCTTTTAAAGGAGATTGATAAAAAATTACACTATGTAATAGTTAATGAAGCAGGGGCTTCTGTTTACTCAGCTTCAAAACTTGGAACAGAGGAGTTTCCAAATGATGATGTAGGGGTAAGAAGTGCCGTATCCATTGCAAGACGTCTTCAAGATCCGCTCGCTGAGCTTGTAAAAATTGAACCTAAAGCTATTGGGGTTGGACAATATCAACATGATATGAACCAAAAACGTTTAGAAGAGTCTTTAAGCGGTGTGGTAGAAGGGGCTGTTAATGAGGTTGGTGTAGATATTAATACAGCTTCAGCTTCTCTTTTACAATATGTAGCAGGTATTAAGAAAACTGTTTCTCAAAACATTATTGCTTACCGTGAAGAAGTGGGCAGCTTTACAAATCGTAATATGATTAAAAAAGTAAAAGGATTAGGACCTAAAGTGTTTGAACAATGTGCAGGGTTTTTGCGTATTGTAGATGGAGATAATTTCTTAGATAATACAGGGGTTCACCCAGAGTCTTATCATATTGCCAAAGCACTTTTAAAAGAAGTGGGGTATGAGACTGTAGAAGCAGGTCATATGCAAGGCTTAAGAGATAAAATTACAGACATTGAGGCACTTGCAAGGAAGTTAGATACAGGGGTACCAACTTTAGAAGATATTATTAAAGAACTTGAAAAACCAGGAAGAGACCCCCGTGAAGATATGCCACAACCAATTCTTCATAGTGAAGTTTTAGAGATTAAAGACTTAAAAGAAGGTATGAAACTGAAAGGTACAGTAAGAAATATTGTAGATTTTGGTGCCTTTGTAGATATTGGTGTACATCAAGATGGTCTTGTGCATTTATCTCAAATGAGTGATCGCTTTATTAAGCATCCATTAGAGGTTGTAAAAGTAGGCGATATCGTAGATGTAATCATTTTATCTGTAGATGTAGAGAAAAATAAGATAGCCTTAAGCATGAAAAATGCCAAATAAGAAGGGACAAGTTAAATTGCCAAAAGATACTTGAAAAAAAATTTTTTTTGACCTATAATCTAATTAATCA
>CALGWE010000667.1:0-3050 GCA_937935915.1 uncultured Clostridia bacterium | reverse complement strand
ATAGAAATAATATATTTATATAACCAACTTATATAAAGCTATAACAAAAGCTTAAGGAGAGAGATGCAAGTGAAGGGCAAAAAGAAGATATTAGCTTATATATTAATAATTGTTATGACAGCTATGGGGATGGCTGGTTGTATGAAATCAGAACAAACTGTGGCGATTATAAATGGTGAAAAAATCTCAGAACCTGTGTATAGAATTTGTTTATGGATTACACAAAGATATTTCGAAAGTGTAACAACAAATATATGGGAACTTGATAGTGTAGATGGTAAGACACCAGAGGAATATGCAAAAGATAAGGCACTTAGTTCGTTAAAGCTTTCAGTAGCAGCGAAACAAAAAGCGGACGAATTAGGTGTAAAGCTTACAAAGGCTGATAAAAAACAAATTAAAGAATCTGCAAAAAGCTATATGAAAGATAATGAATCATTTGTAAAGGCTTTTAAAATCAAACAAAAAGATTTTGAACAATTTTTAAGCTATAGTGCTGTATTTGATGAAGTGACTCGTAAACTTGGTGAAAACTATATGCCAAATGAAGAAGAATTAAGTAAAGCAGTGGAAGAGGTTAAGAAACAGAAGGAAACTGTAACAATAGAACATATCCTTATTTCTAATCGCAATGAACAAGATGAACTATTACCAAGAGACAAAAATGAGGCTGCTAAACGTGAAGCAGAAGAAATATTAGCTAAAGCACTTACAGGTGATGAAAATACATTTAAAGAGCTCGTTACAAGTTATTCAGAAGATGAGGCAGTGATTGATAATAATGGGGTTTATACAATATATAGAGGGCAAGTAGATGAAGCATTAGAAAATGTAGCATTTAACTTAGCTGCAGTAAATGAAGTGTATCCTCAAATTGTAGAAACATCTAATGGCTATGAGATTGTAAGAGTTATAGAAAGAGACTTGTTAGATGAGAAGTCTGCAGAAGAAGAAGCGCTTAACCAAATCAGAACACAATTTGCAACGGATGAATTAAATGAAATTAGTGAAACGCTTAAGATTGAAAAATTAGCAGCATACGATAACGTAAACATTATGAAATAGACGAAATGACTAAGTAAGAGACTTAGATAAAATAAGGCTACAAATATTAAATTTGTAGCCTTATTTTTGTATAAATAGTTGTAAAAAAGTGACTGCATATGCATATTTTTGTAAATTATGTAGCATAATATGTATAAACGAAGATATGAAATATATATACTTTTAGACATTAAGGAGGTTGTTTTGTTTGAAAGCAACAGGCATCGTTAGACGAATAGACGACTTAGGACGTGTAGTTATTCCCAAAGAGATAAGAAGAACGTTGCGCATTAGAGAAGGCGACCCGCTAGAAATTTTTACTGATAATGAAGGTCAGGTTATACTTAAAAAGTATTCACCTGTAGGCGAACTTAGTTCGTTTGTAAAAGAATATGCGGATGCTTTAGCACAAGCTACAGGGCATATTACATGTATTGCTGATAAGGATCAAGTTATAGCTGTTGCCGGAGGCTCCAAAAAAGAATTTTTAGATAAAAGTATTAGTAGTAATTTAGAAAAGGTGATTGAAAGTCGTACGATTTTTAAAGCATCTAAGGATGATGCTAAATTCGTCCCTATTTTATCTGAAGGTAATACAGATGTCTATCAATCAGAAGTGATTTCTCCTATTATATGTGAAGGAGATGCCATTGGTGCAGTTATTTTCCTATCTTCAAATAAAGATGAGATGGGAGAAGTTGAAGAAAAGTTAGCTTATTCCGCATCAGGATTCATCGGAAAACAAATGGAACAGTAGAAATAAAGGCCAATAACTTATGAAGTTACTGGCTTTTTCTATGAGGAGTAAAAAGATTAAATATATGATAAAATATAAATAGGTGAAGAGATAGTTTGTAGAACTTATAAAATACAATATATTAAGGAGTAAATCATGGAAAAGAAATATAGGAGTTTTTAGAAATAATCGCTCAATTAAGAAGTGAAAATGGTTGTCCATGGGACAAAGAACAAACTCATGAAAGTCTAAAGGCATGTTTATTAGAAGAGAGCTATGAACTAGTGGAGGCTATTCAAAATAAAGACGTACCTAATATGCGAGAAGAACTAGGAGATGTTTTATTACAAGTAGTTATGCATGCTCAAATTGCTAAAGAGGATAATGAGTTTACAATGGAAGATGTAGTAAATGATATAGCTACTAAGATGGTATATCGTCACCCTCATGTATTTGGTGAAATGAAGGATGTCAATACTTCAGAAGATGTACTTGTAAACTGGGAAAAATTAAAACAACAAGAAAAAAATGAAGAAACACCTCTTGAAGCAATGGAAAGAGTAGCGAAGGCTTTACCTGCTCTTACAAGGGGGCAAAAGGTTTACAGAAAAGCTAAGAAATCTAACCTTGTAAATGAGGATGTTTTAGGTACGATTTCGGCAATGAAAGAACAGCTTCAAAGCCTTGAAAATAGCCTACAAACAACAGAAAATGTGCAATTTGATGAAGAAATAGGAAAATTATTGCTTGACATAGTAAAATTATCCACTTTTTTTAACATAAATGCGGAATTTGCCTTGACAAAGTCAGTGGAAAAGTTTATAAATAGATTTAGATATATTGAAAACTAAGGTTTTGCGCAAGGAAAACAGGTTTTAAATAGGTTTTGTAAAAATCATTTAGAGCGAACGTGGAGTATTGAGCAAGATTAGTCTTCAATACATATATCCATGTGAAATGCATGAATAGAGGAGGAAGAAATAATGAACAAATCTGAATTAGTAGCAGCTATGGCTGTAAAAGCGGAATTAAGCAAAAAAGATGCTGAGAAAGCTCTTAAAGCATTCGAAGATGTTGTTATGGAAGAACTTAAAGCTGGGGGAAAAATTCAATTAGTAGGTTTCGGAACATTTGAAGTTACAGAACGTAAACCACGCGTTGGTAGAAATCCAAAAACAAATGAAGAAATGCCAATCCCAGGTGGAAAAGCTCCTAAATTTAAAGCTGGTAAACAACTTAAAGACATCGTTCGTGGTTAATTAAGAGTTTG
>CALGWE010000666.1:0-3049 GCA_937935915.1 uncultured Clostridia bacterium | reverse complement strand
TTTATTCAGCAGTTCGAGCAAATGTATCCAGAGACAGCAGAAAAAATTTATAGTGAGTTCAAAGGTAAAAGTGTAATGTCAAAAGAACAAAAGGCTTATGCAAGTACTATTGGACAAATGGATGCACAACAAGCAGCGAAAGCATTAGAAATTTTATTAGGAACAGATCCAGAACTTATCCAAATGATTTTTGAAAATATGGGGCAGGAACAAAAAGCATCAATTATGGATAATATGAGTTCTGACAAAGCTGCACAAGCAATTAAGCTTATATCACCAGACATGACAGAGAGTGAGTAGGAGGTGTCAAATGGGTAGTGTAAATTTGGGGAACTTATTAGTTAATATGCAAACAGGACCTGTAAATAATAATGATACAACAACAGGTAGTGCAAAAGGTAAATCAAACAGCCGTGAAGAATTTAATAAAATATTAAGTAAAGCCCAAAAAGGGGGAACTGGTATTCCTAGGAAAGGAACATCAGGTATCGAGAATAGGGTTACTATCAAGAAAACTGGTAAAGCAGCTACGGCTAACTTAGAAGAACTAGAGGAAGAAATGGAAGAAGTTACTAATGAAGTAATGGAAGCTATTCTAGATTTATTAAGTCAGCAAATGAATATGCCAGTAGAAGAGGTGGCAGCTCAATTAGAAGAATTAGGTCTTACACCAATTGATCTTCTCAGTGAAGAAGGCTTTTCACAATTTATTACAGATTATTATGGTAAGAATTCAGAATTAGATCTGCTAACAGAGCATGCAGATATGAAAGATATCAGTAAATTATTTACGAAAATTGAAGAAGTAAGCAAACAAATCGTAGGTGATCAGTTACATAAGATAATTGAACAAACTACTGGCCTAGGTCAAGGAGATGTACATAAATCACAAATGATGGTCACTGAAAATATAAATAATGTCTTAGAAGAGGGCATTGTAGCTGAAACTATAAGTGGTAGTTGGAAGCCACAAGAAGATCTTATTCTTACAGAAACTGATACAACACCAACTGTAAGCAGTGATTATATGGCAGTAACACATGATATGGAAACGCTTAAAGAGTTAGGATTAACCGTACCTGTGCATACATTTGGAACAACAATTAATGTGAGAAATGAGGTCGTACAAACAACACCACTTACTGATGGGGTGTATGTAAAACCTGAACTTAATTTAACGTCTCAAATTGTAGATCATAGAAGTTACAAAGCTTGAGCAAATGCAAGAAATTAAAATGCAATTATCACCTAGAGAATTAGGTCAACTTACAATTAAAATGGTTGAAAAAAATGGAATGTTAGTTGCAGAAATTCAAGTAGAAAATGAGAAAACAAAAGAGTTTATTTTAAATGAACTAAACTCACTTAAAGATAGTTTAATTCAGCAAGGTCTTGAAATTACAAATGTACAAGTAGATGTAAGACAAAATGATCAAACAAAGCAGATGTATCAACAACGTCAAAAAAGCTCAAAACGCATCCAAGAAATTATTGCAAAACATCTTCAAGAATTTGAAGAGGAAGAAGCAAGTGAAGTAGAGAGATTAGATGTTGGTGATAATGAAATAGACTATATGATTTAAGGAGGGCGTTATGAGCACAGTTAATTCAGTTGTTTCTAAAGATAGTGATTATTTAAAAATACAAGAAGCCACAAAGACACAAAATGAAATGGATAAAGATGCTTTTATTAATCTACTAGTAACACAAATGAAATATCAAGATCCACTTGAACCTATGGAAAATACTGAAATGCTTGCACAACTTGCACAATTTACAGCACTTGAGCAAATGTTAAATGTGGCACAAACAAATCAAAAGCAATTAGCAAATAGCATGATTGGTAAGTATGTACAGTATCAATATACAGATAAAACAACAAATCAAACAACTACTGAAATTGGTAAAGTAGATTATGTAAAAATTTCAGGGGATACACCAGTTCTTGGAATAGGTGATAAAGAAGTAGAACTCGATAGGGTATATCAAGTTGTAGATACTAACAATATTCAAACTAGCTCAACAGCCTTTGATGTTATTGGTAAGACAATTCAAGCTAAATATACTGAAAAAGGTGATGATGGTAAAGAAATAACTTCTCTTATTGAAGGAAAAGTACTGAGTGTAGAAATGAAGAATAAAGAGCCTTATGTAGTGATAGGAACAGGTAGCAAGAGCGTTTCAATTCCATTTAAAGATAGTCAAGGCATTATACAGACACCAAGTATTACAGGCAGACAAATTACAGCAACTGTGGTGGATAGTAATGGTGTAGAAACACCAGTATCTGGTGAGGTTGAATACATTAAAATTACATCTAGTGGTACACAAGTATATGTAGATGGTAAGTTTGTAGATTTTGAGGATATTAAAACAGTTAAATAAAATAGAGTTTTAGAGGAGGTAGATCATTATGATGAGATCGATGTTTTCAGGTGTATCAGGGCTTAAGGTGCACCAAACAAAAATGGACGTTATTGGTAATAATATTGCCAATGTAAATACAGTAGGATATAAGTCACAACGTGTAACATTTAGCGATGTTTTCTCACAAACAATTCAAGGTGCAAGTTCTGCTAGTGATGATACAGGCCGAGGAGGACTTAATCCAATGCAAGTAGGCTTAGGGGTAAAAGTTTCTTCAATAGACATGCTTATGACACAAGGTGCAGCACAAAGAACAGATAATCCATTTGACCTTATGATTAATGGCTCTGGATTTATTGTAGTTAGTGATTCACAAGGGCAATATTTTACACGTGCTGGTGCATTAAGACAAGATGATGAAGGAAACTTAACAATTGCAAATGGTATGAAAGTACAAGGTTGGCCATCAGTATATAATGATGATAAAAATAAATACGAGATTTCACAACAAGAAGTAACTTCAATTAACTTAGCTGATCCAACAATTAAAAGTTCAAAACCAAGTATGACAACTAAAGCACAACTTGCAGGAAATATTCATAATACAGCTGAAAGTGCAACAACAACAGTTACATTTTATGATAGCGTAGGTAATCCTTATCAACTTGAGATTTATTTCAAA
>CALGWE010000665.1:0-12070 GCA_937935915.1 uncultured Clostridia bacterium | reverse complement strand
ACTAGTTGAACTACGTATACGTTATACGCATTACATTTATCGTTAGGCGCAAACTCAAATAATTAAGTTTACTAAAATCTATCTTCATTGTGTTCAGTTTTCAAAGTACAATACTCATTTAGTATATCAACTCACTTGATATCTGTCAAGTATTTATTTTTTCATCAGCCCACTTAATGTGCTGACTCAAAGAATTATACTAGATTGTATCACTATTTGTCAACACATTTTATAAGCTTAATTGATTTTTATTTTCTTTTATCCATTCTGCACTCTTTTTGTAGTTTGGAAGAATCTCTTCTAACTTCTTATCTGCAGCTTCTTTATCTTTATAATTAATGTAACATAAACTGCTTACGATAACATAATCCATTACATCTACTGTTACCATACCTAATCTTACATTTGCAAAAATATTATTACTGTTAGCACGGAAGAATACATTTGCATCATCTGCTACTGTAATTTCTGTTGGTACTTTTTCAAATGCTTCCTTATATGCTTTTAGTCTTTCTTTAATTTTAGCTTCAACTTTTTCTTTATACCATTCAATAATAGCATTTCTAATTTCAGCTATATTATCTGTATTTGTCTCTACAACAAATTTACCTCTTGCCATTTTTACTTTAATAGGTGCATCTGCTACTTCAACAATCTCTAAACCATAATTTTTACCTAAGTAAGTGTACTGATCAAGTAATTTAACTTCTTCAACTTTTTGGATTTCTACTGCATTTTTTGTAAGTTCACTAGCAATCCAAGGAGCATGTCCTTTTACTTTATCCATTACAGCAAATACTGGTGTTCCAATTGGAGCCATTACACTAACTTTTCCATCAGCATCAATATTAATGGAGATTGCTCTAGTTTTTTTATAGGTTAGCTCATAAGTTATTTTGGTGCCTTTGTAATCAAAGTGTAGTTTCATTTTAGTACCCCTTCATTTTTTAATCCATGTTTAATTCTAAGAACAAACATTGTTTATTATATCAAATCCCATCAATTTTGTACATATCTAAGTTCACATATATGCCACTAAATATAATTTATTATTCCATTATTTCTATATTTTTATTTACATCAATAGTAATTTTTTATATTTATCACATTATTCTAATATGTTATAATATATAAAACCCCAAAAATATCCTATAATAGAAGATATTTTAATACAAGAAAGGAGATTGCAATGCCAAATAATAATAATAGTGAACTACAGGATTTCCAAGATTTTATAAGTACAGTTCTTATCCGCAATAAGAGTATTCTCGACCAAACAACAAAACTTCAAGATGCTTGCACCCATTTATGCCGTAACATTTCTAAGGCTTCGACAACTTGTGGTTGTATCACAATTAACGCCTCAAAGCAACCATATTTTATTAATGATGAAGTTTCTTTAGATGAACTTCGAACTTTACTTAGTTCACATGTTAACGGTACTTTATGTCCATCTTGTGAAGAACTTATTTCAAAAGAAATGGGACGTGTCCTATTTTATCTAGGTGCTATTGCAAATACATTCAACATTCCTCTTGATAAAGTATTAGAAGATGAAAAATATCGTACTTCTCTATTAGGGAAATACTCATTACGTTAATGAATCCTCCTATTATAATGGATAGAAATCCACCCTTTCACATAATATACTCACTAATATTGTGGTATAATAATTGCATATTACATAAGAAAAATACTAGGAGGTATATATGAATCTACGACCAAGAGCTGCTGCAGTCATTCTGAATGAAAAAAACGAATTGCTTGTTTTACGCCAAAAAGATCCTGTAACTCATTTTGAATGGTGGACACTCCCTGGAGGAGGTATGGAAGGCGAAGAAAGTGTCATTGATACAATTGTTCGTGAAGTTGAAGAAGAATGTAATGTCCACTGTCGCCCTATACGTCTAATCTATGTCAGCGAATATGTAGATTATAAAATCAACACACATCATTTAGGTCTTTTCTTTCTAACTCAAGTAGATGATATTGAAAACTTAAAACCTGGTATGGATCCTGAAGTGGAGGAACAATTTATTATAGATTGCCGTTTCATTTCAGAAGCTGATCTAAAAGCCTCTCATATTCCAATTTATCCACCTGTGTTTAAAGAGCAATTTTGGATAGATTTAAAAGATAATTTTATTAATCACGAAATATATCAACGCGGCCAAGTAACCACCTAATAAGTCATTTAAACTTAATTTAGGTGGTTACTTTTATAATTTATATCAAAGAAAAACAAAAAAAGAGATGGGCAAATAATTTTGCGCCACCTCTTTTTTGTCATTTAGAATCCTAATGGAAGTCCAAATGTAAAGAATCCGATTAATGCTGTTGACCAGATAACTAAGAATGCAATTGAGTAAGGGAACATTAAGCTTACTAAGTCACCCACTGAATACTCTGGTTTGTATTTTCTCATGAATACTAATATTAAACCAGCGTATGGCATAAGCGGTGTAATAATATTAGTTGATGAGTCAGCTACTCTATATGCAGCTGCTACGATATCTGGTGTCATATGATTATTTACTTGGTATAACATTGGTACGAAGATTGGCCCAAGTAACATCCATTTAGATGTCATACCACCAACGAATAAGTTGATAATCGCTGTTACAATGATGAAGCCAATGATAAGTAAGATTGGGTAATTTGAAAGTCCCATGTTTTGAAGTGCTGTTGCACCTAAGTAAGTAATATATGTTCCAAGTTGTGATTGGCTTAAAAGTGCTAAGAAGTTGTATGAGAAGAATGTAAGTACGATTACAGCACCCATTGAACTCATAGATTTAGACATAGCTCTAACAACGTCATCTGCTTTTTTGAACATACCAACTTTTACACCATAGAATAAACCTGGTACAAAGAATAAGAATGTAATAATTAAGATAATGTTGTCAAGGAATGGTGTTACTTTTTTACCTTCTTCAGTTACGAATGAAGCAAGAGGTCCCATACCAAGTACTGCTACGATAGCGATAGCAACTAAAAGACCAAGTCCAGCCCAAGCAAGAGCTTTATTCTCTTCTGGTTTAACTGTAAAATCATCAAGATTCATATCAGCTGGAATAACATATTCTTGTTTTTCAAGTTTTGGTTTAATAATTCTACTTGTAACAAATCCACCTACAAGTGTTAAGATGAAAGTTGATATTGCTACGAAATAGTAATGCATTGTTGATGCATTAAGTGCATTTCCTGCTGCATTAACAAATGGTATACCTTGTGCTTCAGCAAACGCTTTAGCATTTGTACCAAGGATAACGTCTACTGGTGTAGCTGGAAGTAAGTTTGCACTGAAACCAGCAGATACCCCAGCAAAAGCTGCTGCCATACCGATTAATGGATTTTTCTTAAGCCCTGCATATAAAAGACCTGCAAGTGGGATAAGAATAACGTAACCAGCATCTGTTGCAATACTACTCATAATCCCTAAGAATACAAGTACGTATGGTAAAAATTTATCTGATACTTTAAGTCCTACTTTTTTAATAAGTGTTGAGAGAAGACCTGATTCTTCAGCAAGCCCTACACCTAACATAACTACGAGAATTGTTCCAAGAACCCCTCCTCCGTATTGTAACCAGTTAGTTGTAAGTGCATTGTCAAAGATCCATCTGATGTTCTCTGCACTAAACATGTTTTTAATTTGGTAACTAATTGTACTACCATCAGCCGCTAATGTGCTGAATTCTTTGCCACCTAACGCTAAAGTGATAAGCATTGTAATCACATATAATCCCATAAAGATAATAACAGGATCTGGAATCTTTTTACCGATTCTTTCAATCAAAGATTGTTTACTTTTATCTTTGCCTTTCATAACATTCCTCCTCTTTTATTCTAACATAAGTATTTATAGAGCTTTTATATCACTCATTTTATGTTTCGTATATAAACAGCAACTTATTATGTTAACTCTTTTAACTGTTTCCCATTATAACAACAACTTTTTCATTTTGCAACATTTGTTTTACAAAAAAATTATGGTAACTTCTTTCTTTCCCCCACCACCAACCACTATATCCATTGATTATCATAACCTGCACAGCATTTTACTTTTCTAAAACTTGTTCTACAATTATCTAACCTATACTGACATTCGCAATTTACACAGCCCCTTCCTGCATATTTTTCACTTTTATACTTTCTACAAGGACCCTTCTTACCGTTTTATGTACACTTATCTTTATAGCAAAATAGCTTATATTGTGTTATGGTTAACATTAAGTGAGTAAATAATTTACTTGTATTTTCCAGTTGTATTTTTGTCTTTTATAAAGAAACATTTTTACAAAATATTTACTCAACTTAATCCCAAGATAAAATCGGAGAGTTATTACTATGAAAGTTATTGTAAACCAAAATACTTGTATCGGATGTGGACTTTGCGTTTCTATGTGCGAAGATGTATTTTGTATAAATGAAAATGGTCTTGCTCAAGGCACTACTGATACAATTATTGAGACTATGTTAGAAACTGCTACTGAAGTTGCAGACTACTGTCCTGTTAATGCAATCACTATTGAAGACTAATTTGGAGGCTATATATAAAGAAGGTATCTAGTTACTTCCTTATATATAGTCTATAAAATAAAAGGCTATTGAAATACCTCTTTATATTTCAATAGCCTTTTATTTTATTCATTAATTATTAGAATTTTTTCTAGAAGGGAATATTTTTGTCTTCCTCGAACACACTCCAAATAACTTCACTTAAAGTATTTTTTTCTATAATTTGTAGATTTTTTAATTTCAAATCACGTTGAATTGACTTTCTTGCTACATAAGCTTTCTGATATCCCATGCGATCTGCTTCACGAAGTCTAGCCTCTAAAGTTGGCACTCTTTTCAATTCTCCAGTAAGTCCAATATCCGCTATAAACAGTGTGCTATTAGGAATACTCTTGCCTTTTTCAGAAGATACCACACTCATAATAATGGCTAAGTTAGCTGCTTGTTCCTTTAACTTAAGTCCCCCTGTAGTTTTTACTACTACATTTTTATCATATAATTGAATCTTTCCACGTTGTTCTAATATAGAAATAAGTGTATTCAGTTGCTCACGTTTAATATTTTCACTAATACGTGATGGATATGGCGTAAATGAAGTACTTACCAAACTTTCTACTTCTACAATAATAGGTCTAGTTCCTTCTCTCACAACAGTTAAGGCACATCCAGATACTTTATCATCTTCTTCTCTGGCTGTCATAAAATATTCTGAAGGGTTTTCGATTGGTTCCATTCCTCTTTCTGTCATTGCAAAGAATGCTGCTTCTCCTGTAGAGCCAAAACGATTTTTAGAGGCAATAATCCCTCTAAGTTCTTCTCCACTTTCACCTTCTATAATAAGCACTGCGTCTACTAAGTGTTCTAAAGCTCTTACCCCTGCAATTTCATCATCCTTAGTCATTTGTCCTACTACAATAACAGCTCTTGGCTTTTTACTACCTTTAGCAACATGCAATAAAGCATTAGCACATTCCATTGTTTGTACAGGACTACCTGGTCTCGAACTATGCTCTTCCATAATAAAGGTTTGAATACTATCTACTATAATTAGGTCTGCGTCTACTTCTTCAATAACAGCTAATACATTATTCATACTGATATCAGAGTGAATCCAAATATTAGGATGCACTTCATCTAGTATACGTTCGGCACGATTTTTAATCTGCCCTTCACTTTCTTCTCCTGAAGCATACAATACATTAAGTCCTTGGCTAGCTATATCTTGTGCCACTTGTAATAATAATGTAGACTTTCCTGCACCTGGCCTTGCTGTAATGATTGTCATAGAATCTTTTACAATCCCACCACCCATTACACGATTAAACTCACTAATATTGGTAATAATGCGCTCTGATGTACTCCCTGAAACATCAATAAGCCTTTTGGTAGCTACACTCCCTTTTACCACACGTGAACCGCCAACTTTCCTTACAGGTTCTGGGGCTTGTTCAATAATTGTATTCCACTCCTTACATCCATCACATTTTCCTTGCCATTTTGAATAAACTTGTCCACAACTTGTACATACATATATTTGCTTTAGTTTTGCCATCTTTTATCTTTCCTATTCTATTAATAATTATTTCTCTTCTATATAAATTATAAGCTTTTCTTAGTATATACCAACTTTACTATTTTTGATACCAAATAAAAAACTACCTAAAGCATCCTTTAGGTAGTTTATCTATTTATTTCATTACTTTTTTTAATATAACTTCTTGTGCTCTTTTACCACAATCTACATTGAAACTTACTTTTCCTGATAAATTAGATTTAACATTTCCAACTGTCATATCATCAATCATAAGTTTGTACTCTGTATTAGTTTCTAATTCTAATGTAATTTGTGAACTTTCGTTTCCTTCTACATTAAAACTTACTTCTTGATCTGTTATTTTAAAATCATGAACAGTTGTACCTGGTAATGATTCATATACAAGTGCACCATCTCTCTTAAGTTTAGTTACTTCATAGAAAGTTTTTGCTTTGTATAATCTTCCTTCAACCTCAAAGTCTTCAACTTTAGTTTTTGATTGAAGTTCATAGTTTCCAAAGCTAAGTGCCCCATTTTCTTCTACCCTAATAATTTCATTTACAACAGCCATTGCTAAATCCTCCAATGCTTTCTCTCTTTAAATAATGTACTATTTACTTTATTATACATGATTCACTAAAAAAAGTATACATTTTTGATATTTTCTATTTTTGCTTGTTAAATACACACATTTCATCTTTAATACCGACAATCACTTTGTCACCTTCGCGTAAATTACCGGCTAAAATTTCATCTGAAAGTTTATCTTCTATATAAGTTTGAATTGTCCTTCTAAGTGGTCTTGCACCATAAGCCTTATCATATCCTTTATCAGCTAAGAAATCTAAAGCTTCTTTATCAAGTTCAATCTCAATACCTACATTTTTGCTAATACGTGTAATAAGTTTATTAATCATAATACTTGCAATAGCTCTAATATTTTCTGTTGAAAGTGGATGGAATACTATTGTTTCATCAATACGATTTAAGAACTCTGGCTTAAATGTACGTTTCACTTCTTCCATTACATTTTTCTTCATATCCTCATATGATTTCTTAGCATCTTCTGTAGATACAAATCCTACACGTTTTGGCTCAATAATATTTCTTGCACCAATATTAGAAGTCATAATGATAATTGTGTTTTTAAAATCAATACGACGACCTTTAGAATCTGTAATATGTCCATCATCTAAAATTTGAAGTAAGATATTAAATACATCCCCATGTGCTTTTTCAATTTCATCAAATAATACTACACTGTAAGGTTTACGTCTTACTTTTTCAGTAAGTTGTCCACCTTCATCATAGCCAACATATCCTGGAGGTGAACCAATCATCTTAGATACAGTATGTTTCTCCATATACTCAGACATATCTACACGAATCATTGCATTTTCATCACCAAACATCGCTTCAGCTAAAGCTTTAGTAAGCTCTGTCTTACCTACACCTGTTGGTCCTAAGAAGATAAATGAACCAATTGGTCTGTTTGGATCTTTAAGCCCCACTCTACCTCTTCTTACAGCCTTAGATACAGCTTTGATAGCCTCTTCTTGTCCAATGACACGTTCGTGTAAAATATTCTCCATATTACGAAGACGTTCTGACTCTTCTTCTGCTAAACGTTTTACTGGAATATGTGTCCAACTACTTACAATATCTGCAATATCTTCTTCTGTGACAATTTGGCTATTTTTAGTGTGCTTAGTATCCCATTCTACCTTTGCACTTGCAATTTGTTCTTTTACTTCATTTTCTTGTTGTTTGATTTCAGCTGCTTTTTGATATTCTTCACTAATAATAGCTTCTTCTTTTTCTTTAGCTAAATTAGCAAGTTTTTCTTCTAAAGCTTTTACATTAGCTGGTGAACTATATGCACGTAATCTCACTTTAGAAGCCGCTTCATCGATAAGGTCTATTGCCTTATCTGGCAAATAACGGTCTGCAATATATCTGCTAGAAAGTTTTACTGCTGCTTTAAGTGCTTCTTCTGTAATTTGTACTTGATGATGCACTTCATATTTATCTTTAATCCCTTTTAAGATTTCTAAAGTCTCTTCTGTTGTAGGTTCTTCTACTTGCACTGGTTGGAAACGTCTTTCTAATGCTGCATCTTTTTCAATATGCTTACGATATTCATCTAATGTAGTTGCCCCTACAAGTTGTATTTCCCCTCTTGCTAGAGATGGTTTTAAGATATTAGAAGCATCCATAGCACCTTCTGCTGCTCCAGCTCCTATAATTGTATGAAGCTCATCAATGAAAAGAATAACATCTCCCACTGTTCTTACTTCTTCAAGCACCTTATTAATACGCTCTTCAAATTCACCACGATATTTAGTCCCTGAAATCATTGTTGATAAATCTAGTGATACTACACGTTTATCTTTTAATAAATCTGGTATATTCCCACTAATAATTTTTTGAGCTAGTCCTTCAACAACTGCTGTCTTACCAACTCCAGGCTCACCTACAAGACATGGATTGTTCTTAGTTCTTCGAGAAAGAATTTGAATCACACGTTCAATCTCCGCTTCTCTACCTATAATAGGATCAAACTTTTCATCCTTTGCAAGCTGAGTTAAATCTCTACTATATTTGTCTAATGTAGGTGTCGTAGATTTTACCTTTTTATTGGTATCTTTTACTGTGCTAAAATTAACTTCTGTTTTTTGGTTACCACCAGTTAATACTTCCATTAAAGAACTTAATAATTTATTTGTATTAACACCTAATGTTTCTAATAATCTTACAGCAACACAGTTCTTTTCTCTTAACATACTGATAAGTAAATACTCTGTACCTATCCCATCTGTTCTGAGTTCTTTTGTAAATTGTGCACTCATCTCAAAGATTCTTTTCACTCTAGGTGTAAAATCTTTAGGAAGGGCGAGATTTACTACGCCCACTCCTATAACTTCTTTAATTTTCGCTAAAATATCTTCTTCGACTATACCACAACTCTCAAGTGCTTTTTTAGAAACTGAATTAGGAGAATGAATTAATCCTACTAATAAATGTTCTGTTCCTAAATACCCATGTCTAAACTCTGTCATGATTTGTTCTGCATATTCAATAGCAACTTGTGCTTGTGGTGTAAATTTAATTTCCATATATGCTCATCTCCTATCCTAGAGGTCTCATCTTAAGTCTTGGTTTTGTACTATTCAAACTTATTACCACAGTGAATACAATATGCTGCGTGAATATTATTGCCTGTATTACATACAGGACATACTTTCATCACTTTTACATTATCGCTTTGAACCTCTTCTTCAGGCCCTGCTGCATTTGTTGTTGGCTCATTCCAAGTGGTTTTTACATCTTCTTTAAAAGTACTAAAACTTGTTTTTTGAGTTGTTACAATATCCTCTAATCTTTTTTCTGCTTCGGCTATATCTTTTAGAAGTTCTGTAATCTTTTCATAAATAGCACCTTGAGTTTCATCATTATCACCCATTGCATATGCTTTATAATGACTTTCCCCTAATGCTTGATATAATTTCTTAAGCTCATTTTTCTTAGCAAGTAAATCAGTTCTAACACTTGCTTGATCAACTGACTTTTGTGTTTGACCTACTGCTTGTTTAATTGTTGTTTTAATACTATCTCCTAACTTACTAAAAATGTCTGCCATTTTTAATACCTCCCAAATATTTATTCCTCTATTTAATACATTATTTCTAGTCTATATATTTATCCTCTACTAAATATATGCTCATACTGCTTATAACTAGTACCTTATTTGCAATAAAGATTCTTTTATTTAGTGTAATAACGTTTCATTATAGCCATTATATTGGGAAAAAATAAAGTTACTATTAAGATAGAAATTAAGCTGTCTTATCCTTAATTTTTCTTTTCATTTTATCACACTTATTTGATATTTTAAACAAAAATACTATGAATAATACATTTATACTTTAAGATTTATCAGGACAAAAAAAAGAGACTTAATAAATAAGTCTCCGATACATTGACTATGTATTTAGTGCAAAACTAACTTTTATCCCCTTATCAACCTGAGCCATAAGCTCTTCATCTAAATGGCAAATTTTTTCTTTAAGTCTTTTTTTATCGATCGTTCTAATTTGCTCTAGGAGTATAACAGAATTCTTAACCAACTCATATTCTGCTGCATCAATCTCTACATGTGTAGGAAGCTTGGCTTTATTTATCTTCGAAGTGATTGCTGCACAAATTACTGTAGGACTAAATTTATTACCAACATCATTTTGTACTACGAGTACAGGTCTAATACCACCTTGTTCGGACCCTATAACAGGGCTTAAATCTGCATAAAATATATCTCCACGTTTTACTTGCACTTTTCCTCACACTCCGCTATGCGATCGTAATAAGACTGGACCTCACTTTCTGCTTGAAAACAAAAGTTAGAGAGGGCCAAATTAATAGCCGCCATTTCTTTATAGCCTCTTTTCATCGTATCAAATGCATATCCATCATAGGGGACTTTCTCTTTATTTCTATTGGAATGCACGAGATGATTATACATCATCTTGGATTCGTTTTTGCTATAATCACTTCTTGACCTCGCCATTTGCAAATCACTCCCCACTAACATCGTGATTTACTCCTAACTAGCTATTCTCATTTTTGCCATTTTATTATTATTTTATACGATGTTATTAGATTTTTATTTATACATAAATACGTGGAACACGCTTTCCTATCATACACATTATCTCATAATTAATGGTTCCTAGAATTTCAGCTATTTCTTCTATTGGAATGCTATTATCGCCCTGAGTTCCAAATACAACAACCTCGTCTTCTACGCTCACATCTTTAATATGGCTTACATCTACCATGAATTGGTCCATACAAATATTTCCCACGATTGGTGCATATTGACCACGAATAAGGACTCTCCCTTTATTACTTAATCTTCTTGAATAACCATCTGCATAACCAATTGGAATGGTAGCTATCTTTGTTTTTTGATGGGTATAATACTTTCTACCATAACCTACATAATTACCTTCTGGAAGTTCTTTTACATGTACAACCTGCGATTTAAGTGTCATAGCTGGTTTTAGATCTAATACTTTTCTTTCAAGATAAGAGGATGGATAATAACCGTACAGAATAATGCCGGGCCTTACTACATTAAGGTCCGCATAACTATGACACATAATAGCTGCACTATTTGCTGCATGTATTACAGGTAAATCTATACCTACTTCATGTAATTCTTTTAAAAAGCCTTCAAATATACTCCATTGTTCTCTTGTATAACTTATATCTTCTTCATCAGCTGTTGAAAAATGAGTAAAGATTCCTTCCATATTAATATGAGGCAGCTTTGAAATTTTTTGTACTTCTTCTATACTTTGAGGATTAGATAAGAAACCAATACGCCCCATTCCTGTATCTACCTTAATATGCACGTTAACTGTTTTATTTAATTTTGCTGCCTCATCTGATATATATTTAGCCATTTCATAAGAAAAGACAGTTTGTGTTAAGTCATTTTCAATTAAAGTTTTAATATCAGCTCTTGGTGTATACCCTAATACTAATATAGGTGATGTAATACCATGATTTCTAAGTTCCTCACCTTCTTTAGCAATAGCAACTGCAAAGCGATTAACACCTTCTTTTTGTAAAATTTCCGCTATTTTTAGCGCACCATGTCCATAGGCATCTGCTTTGATAATTGCCATCATTTCTGTATACTTAGGTATATGCTTTCTAATTTCTTTGTAATTATGTTTAATTGCTGAAACACTTACTTCTGCAACTACACGTGGTCTAAGAGATTCCATATTCTCCTCCTTGGTTTTCCCTCTTCATTAGTTATGTTTAAAACTTTCAAATTCAATGAGTATGGATGTACTGCCATCTACGCCAATAACTTCCATTTTAATGGGTGCCTTCATATTTTCATCAAACCATAGCTTTTCACTTGCCATATATTTATAGTCTCCTGGTATTATTGTCTCAAAGCAGATTGCCTTTACATTATTTAAGGTAGTCTCTTCATACTTA
>CALGWE010000664.1:0-4031 GCA_937935915.1 uncultured Clostridia bacterium | reverse complement strand
TCGTTTATCCACAGTAAAAAATATATTTATTCAGCCTGTGGCTGAACAGTTACCTAAGAAGAATGAATTGATAATATAAAAATTAGTAGGTGAAAAGATGAAGGATAGTAAAGATTTACAAAGACTGCTTATGAGCTTAGATGGCAAAAGCTATGGCGCTTACAAAGAAATCAAAGGACGTTATGGGTTTAAAGATTATGTGATAGAAATGCAACATGTACAAGGGGATCCTTTTGCAAGTCCGTCTAAAGTACGTGTATTTATGCCATTAAATGTAGCCGGCATTAAAGGAGAGTTAGTAGACTCTAAAAATAAACGCATCGCAGCAGCTGATTTCTTAACAAGAGTTTTTGCTGAAAATATTGAAAAGCTCTATGACGGGGTAAGAGGTTCGGGTAAAAGTGGTGTGATTACAATTGCACATTGTAGTGCACAAATTCTTGAAAGAACAGCAGTGATGATTGATGATAAGCAAATCGAATTAAGATGTGAGATAGGTTTGCCAGCGGCAGGCAGAAGAGTACTTGGAAAAGCAGCAGCCTATATTTTATGCGAGGCATTACCTAAGATTGTAGAAGCATCTCTTTATTATAAAAATATTGATGGTAATAAGTTAAAAAATCAAGTGGAACTTATGGAAGATCAAGCATTTATCCGTGAGGAACTTGTAAAGAGGGATTTAGTAGCATTCATTGCTAATGGGGCTATTTTACCTAGAAAAAGCGGTATTTCAGAATTACCACTTAAGAAGGGTGTACCTTTTGAAAGTCCAGCACACTTAGAAGTAGAGATGGACTTACCATATAGAGGTAAGGTAAAAGGATTGGGTATTCCAAAGGGAATTACACTTATTGTGGGTGGTGGTTACCATGGGAAATCTACTTTATTACAAGCTATTGAAAAAGGTGTATACAATCATATTCCAGGAGACGGAAGAGAACTTGTAATTACAAGAGAAGATGCTATGAAAATTCGCGCAGAAGATGGACGTAGCACCGCGAATGTAAATATTAGCCCATTTATTAATAACCTACCAAATGGTAAAGATACAGTGAAATTTAGTGCGGAAAATGCCAGTGGTAGTACATCACAGGCAACAAATGTCATGGAAGCTTTAGAAGCAGGCAGTAGAGTTTTACTCATTGATGAAGACACATCAGCAACTAACTTTATGATTCGAGATGGACGTATGCAAATGCTAGTGGCAAAAGAAAAGGAACCTATTACACCATTTATTGATAAGGTAGAACAACTTAAAGCACAAAAAGATGTTTCTACAATTATGGTTGTAGGTGGTAGTGGCGATTATTTTGATGTAGCAGATCAGATTATTATGCTAGATGCCTATCGTTTAGAAGATGTAACTGGTAGAGCAAAAGAGATTGCAAGAGAAATGGGTGAGACTAGAGTTTCACAAAGAGATAAAGCATTTGGAGAGGTAACACACCGTATACCTATGAAAAATAGTTTTCCAAAAGGAGATAGGGATTCTAAGATTAAGGTAAGAAGTTTAGATGTAATTTCTTATGGAGATCAAAATATTGATTTAAGTTATGTGGAACAACTCGTAGAATATAATCAAACAAACGCTTTAGGGGCTATCTTGGAGTATATGGTGAAAAATATTATAGATGATAAACGTACCTTAAGAGAATGCGTAAGTTTACTGGATGAAAAGATTAAAAAAGAAGGCATTGCGCTGCTTTCAAGCTGTAGTGGAAATTCAGGAAACTTAGCAATGCCAAGAACCTATGAAGTATGTGCAATGCTTAATCGTTACCGTAAGTTAAAAGTGAAATAATAAATAATAAGGCAAATGGAGAAAATTATGAAGGAAGTGAATAAATCATTTTATAAGATGGTATTTGCACTAGTTATGCCTATGGCGATGCAAAATCTTATTAATACAGCAATTACCTCAGCAGATGTTATGATGTTAGGAAAGGTAGGAGAAACAGTACTTTCGGCATCATCTTTAGCAGGGCAAGTACAGTTTATTTTATCGCTTATTTTCTTTGGGATTACATCAGGAGCAGCTGTTTTAACAGCACAATATTGGGGTAAGCAAGATACCAAGACGATTGAAAAGATTATGGGAATAGCAATGCGCTTTTCTCTAATCATAAGTATGATTTTTACAGTAGTGGTATTACTATTTACAAAGCAAGTTATGCATATCTTTTCAAATGAAGAAGCAGTTATAGAAGAAGGCGTTAAGTATTTAAGAATTATAGCCTTTTCGTATATACCAATTGCTATTACTATGGTGTATTTAAACATTGTGCGTAGTATAGAAAAAGTAGTGATTTCAACTATTGTTTATTCTAATTCATTAGTATTAAATGTAGCACTTAATGCACTTTTAATATTTGGTTTAGGACCTTTCCCAGCTTTAGGAATTAGAGGAGCAGCTATTGCTACATTAGTTACACGTATTGTAGAGCTGATTATTGTAGTTATTTATGCAAAATACTTTAATAAGGTAGTTACTTTTGGTCCTAGGGACCTATTTGTAAGAGATTCACTTCTACTAAAGGACTTCCTCAAATATGCTTCACCGGTTATTGCTAATGAACTTTTCTGGGGAGCAGCATGTTCTATGAATGCAGTTATTATAGGGCATATAGGTAGCTCAGTAGTAGCAGCTAACTCAGTAGCTCAAGTAACAAGGCAGCTTGCTATGGTTATGGCCTTTGGAATTGCCAATGCTACAGCCATTATTATAGGTAAAACTATTGGTGAAAATAATGAGCAGTTAGCTGAGGAATATGGTAAGAAATTTTTACGACTTAGTATTTATGCAGGTCTTTTAGGATCAGGTATTGTTTTAATTGTAAGACCTATTGTCATGTATGCATTAACATTATCACCAGAAGCGATTGATTATTTATCTATGATGATGTTTGTTATGACATACTTTACATTTGCACAATCAATTAATACCACTTTAGTTGTTGGTGTATTTAGAGCAGGTGGCGATACGAAGTTTGGACTGATTTTAGATGTCTCTACAATGTGGGGGGGATCTATTTTATTAGGATCACTAGCAGCCTTTGTATTTAAATGGCCTGTTACGATTGTGTACATATTATTAATGTGTGATGAGATTATAAAATTACCACTAACATACTATCGTTATAAAGGCAAAAAATGGCTTTGTAATGTAACGAGGTAAAATTAGAAAAGAAGAAGGTGTCGCAAGATTAATAGGCGACACCCTCTTCTTTTGACTTACATATCCAATATCTTATTAGTAAATATGTAAGAGACGTGCAATAATATGAAGAATGAGTAGATGAACTGGGTAAAACGCATAAAATACATATTTGAGCGAGATACCACGTTTGCCATTGTAGCAGGCAATTGGAAGAATAGCCAAGGTAGAAAGTGATTCGGTAGGACTTGCAAGAAAACTAAAGAAGAAAAAGCTGATTGTAAACGGGAGTAGTTTTTGATATTGATGGTAGAGGTAAAATAATACAATAAAGATAATACCAAAGCCTCCATAATCTACTTTAAAAGCTTGTGCAATAATCATACCAAGTAAAAAAATGAAATACTGAACCAAATTGTTATTTTTGAATTTATCCAGCCCTATTAGAACAAGTAGCCCAATAAGTAGAGTGAAAAAAATGTTCTGATGATGGAAATCAAACAGTTTATTAAAGAGCGCTAAATCAAAAGGAATTTCTGAAATAAGTGCAAAAATACCTAGACGAAGTGCATATTTTTTTACATTTCTTGTATGAGTGAAACCTTCTACAAGTAGAAAACAAAATATCGGAAATGCAAGACGTCCTATGAAACGTAGAAGATAACACTGTGGAAATAAAACAGCACCAATATGGTCAATAAGCATAGTTATAATCGCTATTATTTTTAAGCTGCTACCACTTAAACTAACTTTCTCTGTAAGCATAACTTACCTCCTAGTAAAGATATAACTACATTATACATTACTAGAAAAGAAAAAGATGTCTAAGTTTCATATATTATTTATTTAAAAGTTCACTTCGCAAAGATGAGAAAAA
>CALGWE010000663.1:0-4026 GCA_937935915.1 uncultured Clostridia bacterium | reverse complement strand
TCTCTTACATGCTCAATGTCACCTATAACTTCTACAATTTTTTCATCTGCATCTTCTTGATTTACGTCTATTTTCCATAACCATCCATCTTCTCTTACTTCATATCTAATTTCTTGATTGCCGTAATATTCTCTAGGTGTGGTTTGTTCTATATCACTTTCCCAACCAGTCTCTCCCCTTGTTAAATAACTTTCAAATTTTATATGTTCTCCAGCAGTTGTTTCTAACTCACTTCCGTAGCTCCCTAAGTTAATAGTTTGTATCCCCATATTTCTTAAAACAGTACTTGTTTCTACTGCCTTATTAGAGTTACATCCTGTCGTTATTCCTAATTGTGTCAGTAAAAGCATACCTGCTAATACACCTTTGTTATATTTTTTCATTCTCATATCCTATTTCTCACCTTTACTAATGAATCTAATTTGACTTGCTAATGTATTTCTTGTTTCAAATATTACTTCTTCTTCACCTTGTTCATTAACCTTTACTATAGTCTTAATTGGCATCACAAAGTTCTCATCTTGATAATAGTCTACATAATATGAATTACCCTTCTCGTCTTGTTGATCAATAGTACGCATGCTACTTTCTTCATCTTCGTATCTTTCGATTACTTGGGCAGTCTGTAAATCTATAATCTCCACACTGCTATAACCGTGTCCTACATACTTCACTATTAAGTTTTCTCCTTTAATCTCCACACCTACTCCTATTCTATATGGTAAGTCTACGCTATAAATAAATGTTGACTCTTGTTTTTCCGTATCATACCTATAGATTTCTCTTTCCCCTTGTTCTCCAAAATCATAATCTATTGTATAATATACATCTTTTCCTTGTACTTCTAATACGCTTAAAGTAGTAACATTTGTGTGATTACTTATTAAATGCTCTGGATACGCTATTAGCATTTCTTCATTTCCTTCTAGGTCACACATATATATACTTTTATTTTCTGCAAAGCCTGTGTCAGTATATGTATTACTATAAATAAACTTATTGTTTACTACCTTAACATTTTCTAGGTCTAAATTATTTCGCATTGGCTTAACATCTATCATTTTTGAAACATTTGAAAAAACAGCTTGTCCATCACTGTATTGACTTAAAACCCATTTTTCTCCTGTTACAATATCTTCTTTAATACGCCATTCTCCTGCTAAGTCATTTGAATATCCTGTTTCAAATTCTGTACCATCTATTGTTCCTTTATATCTTCCACTCCCCTTTGTAAAGTATATATAATCTCTTCCATCAAAACTTTTTAAAACCTCCCACTGCGAAGTATCATTTAACTCAAATAATCTTAATGGTTCTCCACCACTTGTAGATATACTATATAATGCTCCTCCACTTTCATAAATAATGATATCATCACCTTGCGCTTTAGCTAAACTTCTCTGTAAGTTTTTCTCAACACTTTGTGCTTGCTCCCATAAAATATCAGTTGTGTACGCTGATATTTCTTCAGCTAATATCTCTTTAGTATTTTCTAACGTATCCATACATACTAAATTTTTTCTATAGTCATCCTCTATTTCCTCTAAATAATAAATCTTACCATCCTTTTGACCTAAGACTTCATTTGATATGCTTCTATTATACTCCTCAGATGCATAACCTACATTGCTTGTTAAATCATAAACTTTCTTTGTTACTTTGTTTCCACCATAACCTAAACTTGTTGTTAATGTTACTTCTAGATATTGCTGCTTTACTTGCATATCCATCATGTAATAAGGATTATGTGAGGTATTATTTTCCATCTCAGATTGTATATCATATAATTTATATTTCTCTTCTGATAATCCAGTTTCACTATTTACTTTAACTACTTGTATTAATTTATTATAGAATACATCATCTACTTTGCTCATATCTAAGTAATAACTTTCATTATTATATGCCCCAAGTGAACGGCCATATTCAGTTAATACTTTGCTTTCTTTAGTAGTACAGTCAACTTCTATTACTGAACCACATTCATCTCCTGGTTGTAGGATTGTATAGTAAAAACGATCATTTGCTACATTGAAATAATACATTGGACCATATTGTATATCTGATACACATTCTACTTCATTATTATTTATATTCATTCTATAAACTACACTGTTGCTCCATTCTGTTCCTACCCAAGCTTGTTTCATAGCAAAGTATAAATTTTCTTCATCTTTACCAAGAAGTGTATAATATAATCTATAATCCTCTTGTTGATTATCTACCTTTTTTATATCTTCTTTTCCTAAAACCTTTTGTTTATTCTTTCCATCCAAATCCATTACATATACTTCATTTTGTGAAAGCAGCATTTCTTCTTCTGATAGTTCAACTTGATACTCTGAAGCTGTTGTGTAATAGATTTTGTTCCCTATAACAATCCAATTATCAACATTTGCTTCTACTTCTCTAATTTCTCCTGAATTTATATCCATATAATTAAGTTTATTATCTACTACATAGTAAGTATTTGAGAGAATCTCCATATTCTGTTGTTGTATAACTTCAGTATTTATTTTATTTTCTACCTTATTACATCCTGTAAAACTTAGTCCAACTGCAGCTACTAACATTACTGCATATAATTTTCTTATAATCTTCATTCTTCTTCCTCTTAAATTTTTTTATAAAAAAGTGTTGCATAAGCCACAAGTGGCTTAATTGCAACACTTCTATATTATCCTCTAAGCATTTGCCATAATAATTGCTTCATATTGTAATCAAAAATATAATATTTGCCTTCAACTTCAGTTGTTGTAGCACCTAATATTGGATCGTCTCCATCATACATAATCCAAACGTCACTTTCTCCTGATGCCTCATAGGTAATATAATCAATCCAATTGTATTTATCATCTACTACAAAATATTCTTGATTTAAGTATTGTAAGTTATTTATTAAAAACTCTCGCCCAAACTCCGATGTAATTTCTTCTCTTAATGTTGGTTCAAAGCATTCTAATACAGTATCAATATCATTAGCATATATAGCATTCATACACTTCTTCACTACACCCACTGGTGAGTTTTCGTATTTCTTTGTTCCCTTGCTTCCAAAAACTACTGCTAATACACCAATTAATACAATCGCTATACCAACTATAACTAAATTACGTTTCATATGTTTTTCCATATTTTAACTCCCTCTATTCTATAATCCAATGCATACTTTTATTATGATACTCATCATAATAATTTGTACTAAATATACGCCAAAAATCATGTATATTCCTTTGTCTTTATTAGTTTCCATATTCCCTAATAAACTATGGCTACCTAATACCACGCTTGAAATGAAACCTATAATTAGGATGACTAATGCTAATATTGGTAAAATGCTCATTATAACTGCTCCTAATACGAAGCTGAGTGTAATAGGAATTGTACTTATTATAGCTATAGACATTATTCTTTGCTTAGTTACTATAGCATTTCCTAACTTCTTAACTACAACATTCATAAGTACTACTAACATTAAAACACTTAAAATAACAATTAATGTTCCTTTCAGATACATGGCTCCATAAACTGTAGTATTTCTAAGATCTAACCAATATGCAAGTGGCCCAAATAAATCTGTCATAATTTTATAAATATTAGCTACCACTACGATTTCTAACGTTAAAAATGCTAGTACTTGTAATACCACAAAGAACATACCTACTGAATTACTAATTTGACTATACATAGTCGTAGATAATGGTTTCTTCATAAACTCAACTAAAAATTTTAAGCTTATTCCTAAATGTTGCTTTGTTTCATTCACATATTTATCAATCTTTTCTTGATCAATATTAATTTGAATCCCTTTATTTTCTGAGACTTCTTTTTTTACTTCTTCCTGTACTTTTGGTTCAGGTACTATTTCCTGCTCTTGTGCTACTACTTGTTTTGTCTGTGTAGTTTCACTTACATTAATGTCACTGTTGCTTGTACAATCACACGGATTCCCGTCTACTAATTTGCTTCCGCAATTAATACATATTCTCGGCATATCATTCTCCTTAAATCTATTTAAACCTACTT
>CALGWE010000662.1:0-3537 GCA_937935915.1 uncultured Clostridia bacterium | reverse complement strand
AATATTATTACAATATGTGACAACTTTAATTAAACATTTATTTTATTTTTGATGATTATTACCTATAAAATTTTGTTTCTCATACGCTGCTTACAAAAAAACACCTATACAATTTATTATTATTGTATAGGTGTTTTTATTCTTAATATATTCAAATAGCTAATATTAAATTATAACTTAAACTTGTTAATTTGTGTTTCTAAGTTTTGAACGAGTTTAAGTAATTGTTCTGACCCTTTACCAATGACTTCACTAGATTCTGTAAATGTATTTGTAATATCTGCTACTTCTTCTGTTGTAGCTGCTACTTCTTGTGAAGCACTTGAAATGTTTTCTACTGAACTTACTACTGAATCTTTACGTTGTTTATTATGTACTGAGATTACTGCTAATTCTTCTGTTTTAGGAATAATATTTTCAATAGAAGCTGTCATTTTCACAAATACCTTTAATGTATTTTGGATTTTTTCACGTTGCATTGCCATATCTTCATTCATATTCCCTGTGGCACTGATAATATTTTCTCCTTCTGCTAAAACAGCACCAATAATCTTAGTAATTTCATCAACAGATTGTTGACTTTGTTCTGCAAGTTGTCTAATCTCTTCTGCAACCACGCTAAAGCCTCGCCCAGCTTCACCAGCTCTTGCTGCTTCAATAGCTGCATTTAATGCAAGTAAATTAGTTTGAGAAGCAATTTGTGTAATTGTTGTTGTAATGCCTTGAATAGATGAAATACGTTCATTCATTCGGCTAATATTCACATTAAATTCATCTAATGCTTCATTTACAACTTCTGCTGAATGGTGTAAGCCTTCCATCTCAATCTTACTGTATTTCACTTGATTTTCCATCTCTAAAGCATCTATTACAACAGCTTCAATACTTGTATTCATTGCTTCGATATTATTACTAAGTTGGTCCATTTCTTCATTTACTTTTCCAACTTCCATAGATTGATTTGTATTGCTGCCTGCAACTTCTTGCATTGTTGATGCAATACTCATACTGCCTTGAATCATACGTTCTGAGATTTGCTCTAGTCCTACAGCTTCATTATTTAAAACGATTACATCTTCTTTTACACTACTTAAAAGTGTTTTAAAGCTAGTAACCATTTCTCGAATTGATTGGCTCATAATACCTAGTTCATCTTCACGTTTATATAATTCATCTCTTAGTACTTCTGTAAAGTCTCCACTTGCATAAACTTTAAGTTGAGAGCAGATTAATTTAATTTGCTCACTAAGCTTTCTTCCTAAAAGCCCAATAGCCAATGCCATGAAGAGAACGCCTATACTTGCAACAATAATTAACATTCTATTTAATTCATATACTTCTGCCAAAACAACTCTTTCAGGTACCTCAAAGGCCATTGACCAATTGTTTGAACCTTCAATATTTGTATAAACTACAAATTTATTAATACCATCATTAAACTTTTCAATACCACTTTGACCCTGAATCATTTTTTGTTGAATTTCAGCAATTTCTTGTAATTCTTTTTCTGCTTTAGCAGCTTCGATTAAGTTATATTCTTCACTAACTTGTTCAGGATTTTCTGAAGCAATCACTGTCCCATCGGCATTAAGCATATAAGCAGTTCCTACATCATAGTACTTTAATCCGTCAATTAAAGAAGCTAAATAATCACTATCAAATGTACAAGTAACTGCGCCTATAAATTGGTCACCATTTTTAATTGGTACCCCTGTAAACATGGCATATTGACCTGTTATTGGATTGTATTTAGGTTCATTAATATATGTTTTACCTGATTTAAACACTTCATAGTAAGCACAGTCAGAAACATCATTTTCATAACCATCAATTGAAGTTAAATAGCCTGCTGCATCAATATACCCTAATGCAGTAAGCCCATATTTTTCACTATATAACTCAAAATAAGGCTCTAAATGCTTTACTTTATCAGCCGTACTCATATTAGGATCTTTTAATGTGTCATCATTGGCGATGAAAGTTGGTAAACTTACTCGCTCCTCTAAATTTTTAGTTACAATTTGTGCAGCATCTTTAATCATCTGCTGCATACTTTGTGTTTTAATTGTACGAACTTCTTGATTAATATTCATCCCAATAATGGAAAATGCTGTGCCAAATATGAGTGCACTTACACCTACAGTATATATTAGGATACGGTAAGTAATAGATTGTTTTATTTTTTTTCCCACTGTGACCTTCCCCTCTAGTATGCATTATGTCAATTATATATCGGTCACGCTTTACCATATTTTAGTACTTTTTATTTTTGCAGAACATTAAATTTATTCACTAAAAAAAAAGCTTATAACACTATAAGTTATAAGCCTTTTTGCCCTACCAAATCACTATTCATTTGCGGCTTCTAAATCAATATCCTGACTATAATCTACTTCTTCAAATCCAAAGCCAAACATATGATAAAAATCTTCCCAATAGCCTTTAATATCTGCGAATTCATCGATATTCTCTGTTGTTACCTTATCCCAATTTTCCATAACTTCTTTTTGAACTTCAGGTTGCATTTCATAATCATCCAGACGTATGCGATTCATATCATCCACTTCTAAAGTATTTAATTTATCACGTAATAAACGATCCATTTGTTCAATGCATCCTTCATGAAGTCCTTTTTCCTTCATGATTTTGTAAAGTAATGTAATATATAAAGGTACTACAGGAATGGCAGAGCTTGCTTGGGTTACAAGGGCTTTGTTTACTGAAATATATGCTTTAATATCTTTTTGACTTAACATCTTAGTAATTTCTAAGGAAGTATCATATAAATGGGCTTTGGCTGCACCTATAGAACCTTGATAGTAAATAGGATAAGTAAGCTCAGGCCCGATATATGAAAAAGCAATTGTTTTTGCGCCTTCTTCTAAAACATCTGCCTCACTTAAAGCCTCCATCCAGTCTTTCCAATCTTCACCACCCATCACTTTCACAGTGTGTGCAATTTCTTCCTCTGTAGCTGGTGCAATAGCAGCTCTCGTAATGGCATTGTTTTTTAAGTCTAAATTCTTATTTTCAAAAGGCTCTCCTACTGTTTTTAAAACAGATTTATAAACTGTTCCATCTACCGTTTGACGACGTGGTGCAGCTAAACTATAGATCACTAAATCTACCTTCCCTAAATCCGCTTTAATAAGTGCTATAGCTTCTTCTTTAACTTCCTTTGAAAAAGCATCCCCATTGATTGTTTTTGCATAACGCCCCTCAGCTTGTGCCATTTTTTCAAAAGCCTTTGTATTATACCAACCAGCTGTAGCTGTACGACGTGCTGTTCCTGGTTTTTCAAACATAATACCAAGGGTGTCTGCTTCACATCCAAAAGTTGCTGCAATACGTGTAGCTAAGCCATATCCTGTAGAGGCTCCAATGACTAATACTTTTTTTGCACCTTCCATCTTTCCCTTTGCTTTCACATACGCAATCTGTGCTTTCACATTTGCTTTACATCCTTCTGGATGTGCTGTTGTACAAATATAATCTCTTACCTTTGGTTCAATAATCATTTGCTTACTCCTTTACAAA
>CALGWE010000661.1:0-6481 GCA_937935915.1 uncultured Clostridia bacterium | reverse complement strand
AAGTAATGACATATGAGAGAGGATAATAAATGATGACTGTTTATGAGACAACAAATGAAAGGGAAACCTTTGAGATCGGATATAAAATCGCACAAAACAGTTTACCTGGGGATATATATTGTTTAATAGGTGATTTAGGTGTAGGGAAAACTGTATTTTCTAAAGGCTTTGCAGAAGGATTAGGTATTACAGATCCTATTACAAGTCCAACCTTTACAATTGTACAAGAATATGATGCAGAAAAACCTTTATATCACTTTGATATGTATCGTATTGAAGATCCAGATGAACTTGAAATGATTGGTTATGAAGATTATTTCTATGGCAAAGGTGTGTGCCTTGTAGAGTGGGCAAACAATGTGGAGGATGTGATTCCACAAGAAGCAAAATGGATTTATATTGAGAAAGACTTAGAAAAAGGCTTTGACTATCGTAAAATAACTATAAAGTAGGTGGAAGAATGAACATATTAGCAATCGACGCTTCTGGTGTTGCTGGAAGTGTAGCGTACATTAGAGATGGTAAATTAGCAGGAGAATATTATATTTGTCATAAGTTAACACACTCTGAGACAATTATGCCAATGCTTGAACATATGCGTGATTTAATAGGGATAGATTTAGAAAACTTAGATGCAGTTGCAGTTACAAGTGGCCCTGGGTCTTTCACAGGACTTCGTATTGGCGTGACTACAGCAAAAGCATTAGCCATGGCATTAAATGTACCAGTAGTAGGTATTCCAACTTTAGATGCTTTAGCACATAATATGACACATACATCAGCTACAATTTGTCCAATTATGGATGCACGTAGAAATCAAGTGTATACAGCAGTTTATAAATGGGAAAATGATGAATTAAAACGTTTAACAGACCATTTAGCATGTGATATGGATGAACACTTAGAAATGTTAGCAACTAAAGAAGAAGACATTCTTTTCTTAGGTGACGGTGTAGATGTTTACAGAGAAAAAATCGTAAGTAAATTAGGTGAGCGTGCTTTATTTGCACCAGGATTCTTAAATCTTCAACGTGCAAGTACTTTAGCAGAAGCTGCATGTAAAGCCTATGCAAGAGGTGAAAGCTGTGATGCTGCAAGTTTCGTGCCTATTTATCTTCGTAAATCTCAAGCTGAGAGAGAACGTGAAGAGCGTTTAGCAAAGGAACAAGCTCATGGCAATTGTTAGAAATATGACACTGGCCGATCTTGAAGCAGTTTACGACTTAGAATGTCGCAGCTTTAGTATGCCTTGGTCATTAGACTCTTTAAAAAAAGAGATAGAAAATCAACTGGCCTATTATGTGGTTGTAGAAGCAGGAGGAAATATAGTAGGCTATGGTGGGCTTTGGGGTATACTGGGAGAAGGGGAAGTGACAAATATAGCTGTAGATAGCACTTATCGTGGTCAAGGTTATGGACAGCTTATTATGGAGAGCCTTCTTGCCTATAGTTTAAAACAAGGCTTTGAACGCATTACATTAGAAGTAAGAGCAAGCAATGAGGTGGCCAAAAAGCTTTATCTTAAAAATGGCTTTGAGCAAATTGCTGTACGTAAAAATTATTACCAAAAGCCAACAGAAGATGCCGTTATTATGGCATATGAAGTAAGGGCTAATTAAATATTTTTATGTCTTAAGGTAATTTACTTAAAGTATAAATAATAAAAGTACAGACACTGTCTGTACTTTTATTATTTTATAAAATATGCTAGAAGGCTGCAGTGTATTTTGTAAAATAATAAGTTTTGATATATTACGTTTATATTACAGAATATGAATAAAAAGTGTCTTAAGGCTTCAATATGGTATAATAATTCGGTTGAGAAATGATAGAAAAGGATTGAAGCTTAAAAGGAGTAGGTTATGAAGAGAAAATTGACTAGCATATTACTACTTAGTACATTGGCTTTTGGTAGTTCTTATACATTTGCTGAAGAAACGCAGGCAAACAAAATAATGACTCAGGAAGAAAGTACAGAAAAAGAAGTAGCAAACGAATCAAATCTAACTGGATATGAAGGCCTAGATGCATATGATGTAAAATCTATAACAGAATTAAATGCAGAAAGTTTAATGGAAGAAAACGTAACAAGTGGCATAGCTACAGAAGTTATATTAACTTTAAATTCTAAAGTAGCATATGTAAATGGGAGCAAAGAACAACTTTTAAATCCACCAACAGTTGTAAATGAACGTACATTTTTACCACTTCGTTTTGTTGTAGATGAAATTGTAGGTGGGGAAGTAGAATGGGAACCAGAGATTCAAAGGGTTACAGTAAGAAAAGGTGACCAAGAAATTATCGTAACTATTGGCAGTAAAATGGCTATGGTTAACGGGAACTATGTTACGTTAGAAGCAGCACCTTTTACACAAAATGGTACAACAATGTTACCAGTACGTTTTATTAGTGAAAGCTTTGGGATTACATCAGAGTATGATAAAAATACAAAGCAAATTATATTAAAGGGTAGAGATGATAGACCAAATACAGCGCCAAGTGCTTATTTCTACTTTGGGCAATCTACTTTTACAGAAGGGCAAAGTATACAGATTATTGATGGTAGCACAGATCCAGAACATGATAAGATTGTAGAACATAAATGGAAAATATCAGGGGATATGAACTGGAGCGGTAGCGATATTAAAGCGAAACTCAAAGCACCTAAAGCAGGAACATATACAATCGCCCTTCAAGTTAAAGATAAAAGAGGTTTATGGAGTGAGTGGTATGAAAGAGAGTTAACAGTAGAACCTAATAAACCACCTGTTATTACATTCTTAGAACCTTATAAAGCTACATATTCTCAAGGAGAAAATATAAAGCTAACTTATTCTTATGATAATGAAAGCTGGGAAAAGATTACGAATGAAAAATGGACATATCGCCATGCAGAAGATCCAGAGAATAAGGCAATATTAGGAAAGCCTAAGGCACTATTTACAGAAGGTGATTATATTATCACTTTAGAGCTAGATGATGCAGCAGGTAATCGTAGTGAAAAAGTAGAAACTAGAATTCGCGTAAGTAGCGATGTATTGAAAAGTGAGTTAATGTATCGCTTTACAGAAGGTAGTATTGGCGAAGTGATTGATAACTTTGAAAAAGTAAATTATCGTGACTATGCAGATGCGTACATTAGTGAAACAGGTAAAACATTAGGGACTCTGATTATGAGTGATTCACCAGAGGTTGTTTCAAGAGATGGGCTTTTATATCGTGATACCATTAATGGAAAAGGTCGTATGTTAATTCACCATTTAAATGGTTATAACACAAATGGCGTATCAAGTGATAATCGTAGACTTGTAGTAGTAGCAGAAAATACAACTGATCAACCTGTGAAGGTGATTATTAATAATAAGTCAGTAAAAGGACCAGCCACAGACATTTTACGTATTGGTCAAAAAGTACTTTATGATTACTTAGTGGGTAGTGAAAAAGAAGTGTATACATTACAACCTGGAGAACGTAAATTCGTGTATGATTCAAAGGCAAGTAAATGGACATATGGACAATGTATTTCCGGCTTAATGGACATTGAAACAACAGGCGCTGTGAAATTTACAACAGCCTCTGTAAAACATGGTGTGACACTTGAAGATATGGTAGGCATGGAGTTACTTCAACAAGATGTCCATCCAAGAGGCACTTTTGATACAACAGAACTTACATATAAATTAACCCTACTTGGGGATGAACCAACTAAATTACTACTAGGGACTGGCAAAGAAGAATGGGTGAATGGACATGATGCCATTACAGGTGAGATTGTTCAAAATCGTGGTAACTTTGGGGTAACCTATCGTATCACTATTAGTTCAGCAGTAGATACAGGTGTGATTTTAAATCCTAGAGCAACTAACTTTAGAGGGGCTATTAAATGGTTAGATACTGGAGAGGTTTATAATATTCCAGAGACAGGTTCATTTACAGCAGATACTTCTAAAGCTGCAGTTTTAGGTACAATTAAAGCAGGACAAACAAGAACATTTGAATATATGCTACCAAATGGTTCAGCAGCTCCTGTACTTATTGGTTTTATACCAAAAGATTATTGGAATAATTAATATAGAAAAGACGACTAAGTAAATCTAGTCGTCTTTTCTCGTAAAAAATATAAAAAAATGTCATTTTTAACGAAATGATAAAGGCCCTTGGGAATATAGTAGTATTAAGGGGGGAATTATATGAACACACTTAAAGAGCTAAATTGGAATGAGCTTAAAACTTCATATCAACCTTCTGATTTTTCCTTTTCCACAATATTAGAGCAAGGTGGAAATGAAGGGATTATTGGGCAAGAAAGTGCCGATAAAGCACTTGAACTAGGCATGTTAATTGAGGCAGAAGGCTATAATGTTTATATTGTAGGCGAAAGTAACAAAGAACGCGACCTCACAATAAAGCACTTGATACAGCAAAAAGCCCAAACCAAACAAACGCCAAACGATATTTGTTATATATATAATTTTAAAAGTCCAGAAACACCGCAGTGTATTGCACTTCAAGCTGGAGATGGTAAGGTGTTTAAAGCAGATATGACAGAATTTACCCAGTGCATATTAACGGAATTACCCCTACTACTCCAAGGCAAAGAAATTAGTCAAAAGAAACAAGACATACTTGATGAACTTGATAAAGTTAAGCAGCAGCTTATTATAGATTTAAGCGAAAAGTCAGAGAGTATGGAGATTGCCCTCAAAAATACAGGTGGCACCATAGGGTTTGCACCACTTAATGAGGACGGAGAAGTATATTCTAAAGAAGAATACAATGGCCTTTCTAAGATGCAAAAAAAGCAAATCGAAGAAAAGCTAGATACACTTTATGAATATGCAGATGATATTACAGAACGTATTGAAGAAGAGGAAAAGAAATATGCAGCTTATTTACGTGATTTGGAAGAAGAAGTTGTCTTAAATTATGTAGGTAGTATGATTAAAGTTTTGAAAGAAAAATATAGTAATTATAAAGTTTTACGTAAATACTTTAATGACATTGCAGAAGATATATTAGTGCACTTAGAACTTTTTGAAGAACCAAAAGTAGAAGAAAATAAGTTTAAAGAGATCTTTCCATGGACTAATAGTAATCAGCTTCAAAAAATGGTAAATAAATATGGCGTGAATTTAATTGTAACTCATGAAGTAGATAGTGGTGCACCAATTATCGAAGATAGTATGTTAGGTGAAATTTGCCTAAATGGTAAAATACTCTTAGATACAGAAGTGAATAATATGCATACAGACTTTATGCATATCAGACCAGGACTTTTTCATAAAGCCAATGGGGGATATTTGATATTGCATATGCAAAGAATTTTAGAAAATCCAAGTAGCTGGTTAGCGATTAAACAACTTTTGAAAACAGGTTATATTCATATGAGAGATGCAGAAGATATGGGACTCGCACTGACTAATAGTATGAAACCACAGCCCGTAAAGGCAAATATTAAAGTAATTTTAATGGGGAGCAGAAGCGTGTATGAAGTGCTAGCAGCTAATGATGAAGACTTTAAAAAGTTGTTTAAAGTGAAAGTTATTTATGAGGATGAGATTACAAATACGAAGGATAATATTGCAGCCATTGCAAGTAAGATTGCTAAAAGATGTAAAGCTGAAGACTTACCAGATGTGACGGTGGGTGGCCTTTTAAGACTTGTAGAATATGGTGTAAGAAAAGTAGGCAATACAAAGAAATTACCGGCTAATATGGAAGAATATATTGACCTGGTAAGGGAAGCTGGCATATATAATTCAAGGCTAATTGATGAAGCAGCTATTATAAAGGCTATTGATCTGAGAAGAGGTTTTTATCAAAAATTAGAACGTGAAATAGATGACCATATTATAGAAGAAACTACGTTGATTCAAACAAGTGGAGAAAAAGTAGGGCAAGTCAATGGTCTAGCAGTATATACCATAGATGAATATGCTTTTGGTAGACCTGTGAAAATTACAGTTACAACTTATAAAGGTAAGCAAGGCATTGTAGATATTGAAAAGGCAGCAGATTTAAGTGGAGCAATTCATACAAAAGGTATTCATATTATTACAGGCTTTTTAGGTTATGAATTTGCTCAAAAAATTCCTTTATCTTTAAGTTGTAATATTTGCTTTGAGCAAAGCTATGGTCAGATTGATGGCGATAGTGCTTCTAGTGCGGAACTCTATGGTATTTTATCTAGTTTAGGTGAAATACCAATTAAGCAAAATATTGCAACAACAGGTTCAGTGAATCAGTTTGGTGAAATACAACCTATTGGTGGGGTCAATGAAAAAATTGAAGGCTTCTTTAGAGTCTGTCATATGAAAGGACTTAAAGGAAATGAAGGTGTAATCATTCCTTATCAAAATAAACAAGATTTAATGTTAAGTGAAGAAGTAATAGAAGCTGTTAAGAATGGCCAGTTCCATATTTATACGATTAAAAATATTTGGGAAGGTATTGAAGTTATAACAGGTGTAGAAAGTACTGA
>CALGWE010000660.1:0-8553 GCA_937935915.1 uncultured Clostridia bacterium | reverse complement strand
TGCGATTTTTTGAGGCAGTATTTCAACAAGTACAATAGCTGTACTTATTCCTATGGTAACCCCAATAGCCGTTGCACCTAATGTTACTAATATACTTGTTACTAACATGGGATAGATTCCAAAGACTTTTCCAGATGGATTCCATTTCCTTCCCAATATAAACTCCTTCAGGCTTATTTGATTAAAGAATGGTAAGCCGTCTATAACAATATAAGCCGCCATAACTCCTACAGCTAAAATCATTATTACTGTGCATAACCCAAATACCTTTTTCATTAATTTATCCATATATTTCTCCTCTATCTAGACTATAATTTTCTTTTATTGTGCTATTGAAATATATTTTTCTGCCATAATTTCTTGTCCTTTCTCACTTGTAATAAACTCAATAACGTCCTGAGCTTCTGGTTTAATTGTTGGCTGAGTTACAACTAAAAGTGGCCTTGAAATCTTATATTCACCTGCCTTTACTGTATCTGTTGTTGGTTTTACACCATTAATATCAAGCCCTTTTACTGTTTGATCCATATAGCCTAAAGAGATAAATCCAATGGCTGCTTCTTTGCTTGCTACTGTAGCCATTACTGCCCCTGTTCCTTCTGACACTAGTGCTGTATCTACAATAGTCGATGCTTTACTCTCATCTAAAAGTCCTATAATTTCTTCAAATGCACTTCTAGTTCCTGAGCCTGCTTCCCTTGTTACCACAATGATTTCTTGATCACTACCACCTACTTCTCGCCAATTCGTAATTGTACCTTCAAAAATTCCTTTTACCTGTTCATTAGTAAGATTTTCTACACTATTATTAGGATTTACAATAACTGCTATGCCATCATACGCAATAACTGTTTCTATAATCCCTGTACCCTTTTCTTCCTCGCTTAATTCTCTTGAAACCATACCAATATCAGCTGTTCCCTCAATTGTTGCTTTAATTCCTGCTGATGAACCATTACCTTGCACCTCTATGTCATCTGTATGACCTAATTCTTTATAAACCTCTACTAACTTTTCCATTGGCTGCGCTACTGTTGTAGAGCCTACTATTGAAATTTTAGTCCCTGACTTAACTTGACCTGTTGTACTACTCCCACACCCTGTAAGCATATATGCGCCTAATGCTAATGCTGTACATACTGTCATAAATTTTCTTTTCATACTTATCTCCTCCTAGATGTAAGCTATTTTACATCTGCCTATTTAAACTTTTTACTTACACATTTATAGTAATATGGCTGTATTTAATTTTTGTTTTGCTTCAATTAAACTCCTATTAAACATTCTTAACACATTTTTAAACTTCAAAATTCTAACATAATAAAAAGAGGTATTATGAAACATTAAAGTTTGCTTCATAATACCTCTTCTTTATATCAAATATAGCAAATGGCTTTTATTATTTTTTAGGTTTTGCTTGCTCTTCAGCTTTAAGAACTGCTTCTACATCTGCCCATGTTAAGCTTCTGATGTTTGGAGTTCTACCGTCTGGAGATACTGGTAATTCAAGTTTTCCTGAATTTACAAGTTCTCTTGCTACTTTTTCTTGTTTTTTATCAATTTTGTAACCTGTAAGTTTCCAGTTTTTATCTACTTCTGGTTTAATTACACCTTTTTTCACTGTTTGAATATATTCACCGATAAGTTCTCTAATAGTAGAAACTGTTTCTGTACTGTTATCATATACAACTTCTACATTTTCTTCACCTTTAAATAAATCTGCTAAAAGGATACTATCACAACGGTAGTTATTTACTGTTAAGTAAATTTCATCAGTATCTTTTACTGCACCACCTTTAGCATATTTTAAATTCTTGATACGGTTTCCAGGTTCCTTTGTAATATCAATTTCATATTTTACACCACTGAACATGTCATAGTTGTACATTCTGATATTTTCATTGAATGATACATTTAAATCACCTGGTTTAAATGTATTATAATAACTTGCTGACCATTCCATGTACTTTTTAAGTTGTTTACCATTGATTTTAAGTGTTTTTAATGTATTGTCGTATTTATACATATTTGCTGTATCAGCACGTTTGATTTTACCTGGTTGTACGTTAGCTGATGGGCTAAATAATGCTGCCCCACTTACATGATGTGCTTTAGCTGGGATTTTACCACTTTTTTCAGCATAGTAAGTTTGTACTTCTAAGATTAAGTCAACAAGGGCATTATCTTCGATTTGTCCTTGTGTTACACCTTTCATATCATCTTCTCTGATAAGTGCACCACCTTTTAATTCACCGATTACTGTTTCAGCATCTTTTACAGCTTTTTCATGGTAAGGTGCAAGGATTTTTTCAAGCTCAGCATCTTTTTCTACTTGTTCTGTACTGATAAGGCGAGATTCTACTTTTTCTACTTTTTTATTGTTATCGATTGTGATATCTACTACAGAAACATATTGACCATTTGTTCCTGGTTCTGTAATAGGAATATTTTTTACTCTTTCATCTTCACGTACAGCATGCTCATGACCAGCAATTACTGCTGCAAGCTCTGGGCATTTTTCAGCAATTTCAGCTGCACTATCATCACCATATTCTCCATCTTTACCCATATGTACTGTAGCAATCATGATATCTGCAAGATTACCTTCTTTAATTTCTTTAATTGCTTTTTGAGTTTCTTCTAAAGGTGATGTTACTTTACAACCTTCTAAGTTAGTTGCATCCCATTTAACAATGTGTGGTGTTACTGAACCAATGATTGCTACTTTAATACCATCTCTTTCAACAATCTTATAAGGTTTCCCTAATCTTTCACCATTTGGTTTATATACATTACCACATAAAACAGTTGTATCTTCTAAATCAGCTAAAATTTCTTCTAAACGTTCAATTCCATAGTTGAACTCATGATTTCCTAAAGTCATTGTTTCATAATCTAATTCATTTAAAGCAACAATCATAGGTTGTGGATTTTCTTTATCATTAATGAAAATTTGTGATGAATTCCCTTGAATTAAATCCCCATTATCTACAACAATTGTATTTGGATTTTCTTTTCTAAGATTATTAACAACAGTTGCAACTCTTGTTACACCACCTTTTGTAAGTTCAGAGTTTGTTGCATAATCATACCCATAGAATTGATTGTGTACGTCTGATGTTGCAATAATTTGGATTGTTTTACTTCCATCATTTGCGAAAATGATTCCCCCTGGAATGATTAAACTTGTTGCGAGTGCAACTGTCATACATACTTTTAATACTCTACCACCATTTAAAAATTTTGCCATTTCTATTCTCCTACCTTCTAGCATAACTTTATAAAATCTATGCAAACTAGTTTACATAGATTTTTACCACCTCAAATAATTATACACACTTTTTAATAATTATTAAACCATTATGTACCATTTAACCTATTTTATAACATTTTGATATATTTTTACTTTTTTGTAATACATTTTTACTTTTTCCCTAGTCTATACACTGCTTTTTGAATGATGTAAAATAAGAGTATTATTACTTAAGAGGAGAATTATATGAAAACATTTGAACTCATTGCAACCTCTACCTTCGGTCTTGAAACTATGGTAAGACGTGAAGTAGAAGATTTAGGTTACGAAATAGAGAGTGTTAGTGATGGTAAAGTAACTTATATTGGTGACGTGGAAGCAATTGCTCTTTCTAACCTTTGGTTACGTAGCGCTGACCGTGTACTTATTAAAATGGGAGAATTCAAAGCAACTACTTTCGTAGAATTATTCGATCAAGTTGCTGCACTTCCTTGGGAAAAATGGATTACTAAAGATGCGAAGTTTACTGTTAACGGTAAATCAGTTAAATCTAAATTATTTAGTATCTCAGACTGTCAAGCAATCACTAAAAAAGCCATTGTAAAGCGTTTATCTTCAGCTTATGGCATTGATTGGTTCCCAGAAACAGGGCCATCTTATACAGTACAAGTTTCTATTTTAAAAGACGTAGCAACTTTAACTATTGATACAACTGGTCGTGAAGGTCTTCACAAACGTGGTTATCGTGTGAACAATGTAGAAGCCCCACTTAAAGAAACTATGGCTGCTGCACTTTTACAAATCAGCTATTGGAAAAAAGGACGTATTCTTTATGATCCATGTTGTGGTTCTGGTACTTTTGCTATTGAAGCCGCTATGATTGCTAAAAATATTGCACCAGGCTTAAACCGTCAATTTGCTTCTTCATTCTGGCCACAAGTACCTAAATCACTTTGGGATGAACTCCGTGAAGAAGCCCGTGAAGCTATTGATCAAAAAGGTAGCCCTATTATTTATGCTTCTGATATCGATCGTAATAACATTCGTAAAGCTCGTGAAAATGCTGAAGCTGCTGGTGTAGGCGAATACATTCAATTCTTCGCAAAACCTGTTCATAAAACAAGCTTACCACACGGCGATTATGGGGTTGTAATTGTTAACCCACCATATGGTGAACGTATTAGTGATATCTCTCGTATCGAACAAATCCATAGAGACCTTCGTAAACTTATGGATACAAATCCTACTTGGAGTTTATATGCTATTACAAGTGTAGACACATTTGAACGTGACTATGGTAAAAAGGCTAATAAAAAACGTAAATTATTCAACGGTAACTTAAAGGTTGATTTCTATCAATACTTTGGGCCAAGACCACCTAAAGATGGTGAAAACTTTAAAGCTATTTAATCTACTTTAAAAGACATAAGTCCTATTGCTAGGTACTTATGTCTTTTTCTCTTTCTATCTTATCTTCAGGTAACATTACTATAAATCTGCTTCCCTCTTGCACTTTACTTTCAATTTGAATCTTAATATTATAAAGTTGTGCAATATGCTTTACAATGGACAGCCCCAAACCTGTCCCCCCTCTTTGGCGAGAACGACTTTTATCTACTCTATAAAATCTTTCAAAAATATGGGGAATACTTTCTTCTGGTATACCAATCCCGGTATCTTGTACGCTAATATAATCTTCTCCTACTATGATTTGTACTTTCCCATGATCTGTGTATTTAATAGCATTAGAAATTAAATTCATAACAAGTTGTTTTATATGGTCTTCACTAATATTTTTAACATTTAACTTAGACCTTATCTCAAGACTTATTTCAATGGATTTCTTCTTAGCTTCACTATCCATTAAAGCTAGTACCTCATTAATAATTTCTATAACATTTGAGTTACCATACTGAGGTATTTCCATATTTTCAATTTCAGAAAGTATCAATATATCTTGTATTAGTCTATACAGCCTTTTGGTTTCAATATCAATAATATTTAAGAATTTATACGCCACTTTAGGATTCTCTACAGCTCCACTTTGAAGTGTCTCTACGAAGCCCTGAATACTTGTAAGAGGTGTTTTTAGCTCATGGGAAACATTACTTACAAATTGAGAACGCATTTCCTCTAACTTTCTAAGCTGTGTCACATCTCTTATAATAAGTAGATATTCATAAGCTTCTCTTATCTTGCCTATAGGCACCACACTTACAAACACAATTTGTTTATATAAAGTAAGCTCAACGGCATGACAACCACCTTTCTTTAGGCTTTCTATGACTAACTTTTTTAATTCCTCATGCTGCACACAATCTACTAGCTTTGGTTTGTCTTTAAAGTCTCCTTTTAAATGGAGCATTTCTTTGGCTAGTTCATTAACTTGGCCTATATATCCTTCTTTATTTAATACTACAATGCCCTCTTCTAATGCCTCTAGCATTGTCATTAACTTTTCCTTTTGATGCTTTAACTTACGAATGGTGCTTCCTAATTCACTGGCCATATAATCAAATGCTAATGCTAAGTTTCGTACTTCCTCTATCTCATAATCTCTAATAGGATAAGTAAGTACATCTAACTTAAAGTTTTTAGCATCCTTTGTAAGTTGATTCACTGGTACTTCTATCTGTTTGATCACACGATAAATAATTACATATAAAAGAATAGCTATTATTATAATCTCTATTAATATACGATAAAACGTATGGTCACATATGAGATTAATTTCAGCTATATTATTCCCTCTACTTTTTATACCGGCAAATAATAATAGGAGCTCTGCTGAAATCATTGTAGCTACAATAATAAATGCTATTACTATAGGCGCCATTATCTTTCTTTTCATACGTTACCCCTTTATAAATTTATAGCCTACACCACGTACTGTCTCAATAAATCCTCCAAGTTGATGCTCTTCTAATTTAGAGCGTAAATAACGAATATGTACATCTACTGTACGCGTCTCACCATAGTAATCATAACCCCATATTTTATCTAAAATAGTCTCTCTTGTAAGCACCTTGCCTCTATTACTCATTAATAACTTTAATATCTCAAACTCCTTAAAGGTAAGTTCTATCACTTCACCCTTATAAGTAAGTACATGACTTTCAACATCTAATTCTAAGCCCTTGTAACTTAATGTCTGTATATTTTCTTTAGGTCTGACCCCTCCTCTTTCATTACGTCTTACAATAGCCTTAACTCTTGCTACCAGCTCTCTTACACTAAAAGGCTTTGTAATATAATCATCTGCCCCTAATTCAAGTCCTAGTATCTTATCAATTTCCTCACTTTTTGCACTGACTAAAAGAATCGGTATATTTTGTGTTGCTACATTATTTCTAAACTGCTGAAGTGCACTAATGCCATCCATCCCAGGTAACATGATATCTAATAAGATAACATCTGCTCCTTTGGATTCAATATAAGGTTTTGCGCTTTCTACACTTGTAAAAGTTTCCACGAAAAAACCATTTGCTTCTAGATTATATCTAATAAGCTCTAAAATATGTTCTTCATCATCAATCACTATAACTTGCTTTCTTTCCATTATTTCACCTCTTTTAGATTTAGGTCTACTTTTAATATAGTACAACTTCTTTTACGTTTAAAGTAAATTTTACATACACTTTTTATTTTGCTGTTGGATATAATAAGCTATATAAATAGTTATTTTTTCTTTAAAGGGGGACTTTAAGATGGCAACTTTGCTTACCAAACAAGAGCTTAGAAATCACATTTTAGATTTTCGCGACCTTCTTGCTCACTTTGATTATTCCTCACTTAAAAATGTTACTTTTTTAAATCTAGATGCTTTTTATGCGTATATGGATAATGTCAAAGGTAATCCTTTTGAATTACAATATAACGCTTTACAACAAAAATTAGATTTTATACAGCCATACTTACCATTCATTTCTGGTAGTCGTGCTTCTGAATTTATGACCGCATTAAGTAAAGCTACCAACGACTACGAAGTAGAGCATATCAAAAAGATTTTTACAAAGAAGCTTCGTGATGATTTTATCGCCTTTTCACGTACTGCCACAACGGATGACCAATGGCTTCACATTATAAATACATGCGAACAAATTAGACAACGTAAAGAAGAAATGCTCCTTGCACTTAACTAACTTCTATATCATAATAAACTTAAGTAATAAAAGAAATCGTTCTTTTATTACTTAAGTAATTATTTTAAAATTACATAAAGAACTTTAATTTTAGAGAGGATTTTTATATGCAAACCCAACGTTTTTATAGCCTTAATAATTTCATGCGTCAAAAACATGGTGAAAAAGTTATTAAGCTCTCTATAGATGGTGGTTTCACTTGTCCCAATCGTGATGGACGCGTTGCCACAAAAGGCTGTATATTTTGTAGTGCACAAGGAAGTGGCGATTTCACACCTAAGCTAAAAGGGGATATCACAAGACAACTTGAAAGTGCCGTTTCTCTTCTTTCTGCTAAGTGGGGAGATTCTAAAAAATACATTGCCTATTTCCAATCTTATTCTAATACTTATGCTCCTGTAGAAGTCCTTAAAGCCAAATACGAAGAAGCACTAAGTTTCCCAGGAGTTGTAGGTCTCGCTATTGCAACCAGACCAGATTGCTTAGATGATGAAATTATAGAATACTTAGCTGAACTTAATAAACGTACACATCTGTGGGTAGAATTAGGTCTTCAAACAATCCATGAGGATACAGCTAAGCTTATTAATCGCGCCTATCCACTCAGCTGTTTTGAAGAAGCAGTCCAAAAACTACATGCTCATAATATCGAAACTGTTGTCCATCTCATCTTAGGTCTACCTCATGAAACAAGAGAGCAAATGCTTGCTTCTGCAAAGTATGTGAGCAAACTCCCATTACAAGGCATCAAGCTCCATATGCTCCATGTTCTAGATAATGCACCTTTAGGTAAATATTATTTAGAAAATCCGTTTCCGATTCTTTCTGAGGAAGAATATATTCAGTTAATTGGAGACATACTTTGTATATTACCGCCAGAACTAGTTATCCACAGGCTTACAGGGGATGGTCCAGCAGCACATCTTATTGCGCCATTATGGACTAAGAATAAGAAAAAAGTACTTAACGACTTAAACCGTTATTTAAAAGAAACTGACATCTATCAAGGTAAATCTTTAAACACATATTGAGTTTAATCTTTTTTTAAGATACAATATATAATAATAAATGTTGTAAGGAGGCACACCGTGAATTTAAATCATGAAGATTTTACAATCAATAAACTCATCATACTCTATCTGTTATCTCAGGTAAAAA
>CALGWE010000659.1:0-2200 GCA_937935915.1 uncultured Clostridia bacterium | reverse complement strand
TGCCTGCCCTGCTCCAATAATACGTGGTCTATATGGCATTTCTAAAACATCTGGCATATGGCAAGCTGCTGAAGTATCTAATATGGCAATATCTATGCCATTTTTCATGGTTGTTAAAACTGTTGCAACTAAATATCCTGCATCTAATGCCACAGCTTCGCCTGGTTCTAAATAAACCTCTAAATCATATTTGTTTTTAAAGTGCATAATACACTCTATTAATTTTTCAATATCATAATCCGCTCTTGTAATATGATGTCCACCACCGAAATTAATCCATTTCATTTGATATAAATAGGTGCCAAACTTTTCTTCTACCACTTTTAAAATACGCTCTAATGTATCAGAGTTTTGTTCGCACATAGCATGGAAGTGAAGCCCTTCTATACCCTCAAGAGATTCTGGTTTAAAGTTTGCAAGGGTTGTGCCCATTCTTGAACCTGTAAAGCATGGATTATAAAGGTCTGTTTCCACTTCTGCATACTCTGGATTAATGCGAATCCCACAACTGATTGGATGGTCTGCATTTTGAATGCGTTCTCGATATTTTTCCCACTCCTCACATGAATTAAAAACAATATGTCCACAGTACTTCATAATCTCATCAAACTCATCTTCACGGTAAGCTGCCGCATAGATATGCACTTCTTTTCCCATTTCTTCATAACCTAGTCTTGCTTCAAATAAAGAACTAGAAGTCACTCCACTTAAGTACTTCCCAATAAGTGGGAAAGTATGATACATGGAAAAGGCTTTTTGCGCTAATAATATATGGGCGCCTGTACGTTCTTCTACAGCTTTTAAAATTTCTAGGTTCTTAATGAGTAACCTTTCATCAACAATATAACTTGGCGAAGGTGCCTTATTAAAATCTAATGCCATCTAAACCTCCTATATGTTTTTAGTCTACAAATTTAGGTGAAAATGTTTCTTGCCATGGTAAGCCCCATTTATTTAAAGCTTCCATGAATGGATCTGGATTGAATTCTTCTACATTGTAAACCCCTGGTTTTTTCCACTGCCCTGTAAGGAGCATCATGGCACCAATCATAGCTGGTACACCTGTTGTATAAGAAATAGCTTGTGAACCTACTTCTTTGTAACATGCTTCATGATCACAAACATTGTATACGTAGTAAGATACTGGTTTGCCATCTTTTATACCTTGGTAAATACATCCAATATTTGTTTTGCCTTTTGTTCTTGGTCCAAGTGAGGCTGGATCTGGAAGAACAGCTTTTAAGAATTGTAAAGGTACGATTTGTTTTCCTTCAAATTCAATTGGTTCAATAGATGTCATTCCTACATTTTGAAGTACATTTAAGTGTGTAAGGTATTTTTCTGAGAATGTCATAAAGAAACGAATACGTTTAATTCCTGGCATATTAAGTGCAAGAGATTCTAATTCTTCATGATGTAAAAGATACATATCTTTCTCGCCAATTTCAGGGAAGTCATATACACGTTTAATTTCCATAGGCTCTGTTTCTACCCATTTGCCATCTTGAATATAGCTACCTTTAGCTGTGACTTCACGAATATTAATTTCTGGGTTGAAGTTAGTTGCAAATGGATAACCATGATCTCCTGCATTCGCATCTAAAATATCGATGTAATGAATTTCATCAAAGTAATGTTTTAAAGCATAAGCTGAGAATACCCCTGTTACACCTGGGTCAAATCCACAACCTAAGATAGCTGTAAGACCAGCTTTTTCAAAACGCTCTCTATAAGCCCATTGCCATTTATATTCAAATTTAGCTGTATCTAATGGCTCATAGTTCGCTGTATCTAAATAATGTACACCTGTTTCAAGGCATGCATCCATGATTGTTAAATCTTGATATGGCAGTGCCACATTAATGACGATTTCTGGTTTAAATTCATTAATAAGTGCTACAAGTTCTTCTACATTATCCGCATCAACTTGTGCTGTTTGGATTTTTGTTTTACCACCATCAAGTTTAGCTTTTAAAGCATCACATTTAGATTTTGTACGGCTTGCAATACAAATCTCTTCAAACACCTCTGAATTTTGACAACATTTATGTACAACTACGCTAGCTACACCACCAGCACCGATAATTAGAGCTCTACCCATTTAATTTAATCCTCCTAAAATTTAATAATATATATACTAAACGTCCCGCCTAAAAAAAGACCACGTTTATTGCAATTAATAAGTTTCCTTGCTTTATGG
>CALGWE010000658.1:0-6850 GCA_937935915.1 uncultured Clostridia bacterium | reverse complement strand
TATCATATTTATAAGGAGGGACAGCAATGGCGTATGTACCATATGTAGTGGAGCAAACTTCTAAGGGTGAGAGAAGTTATGATATTTATTCCAGATTGCTTGCAGATAGAATTATTATTTTAGGAGATGAGGTAACTGATGAAGTAGCTCAGTCTGTTGTGAGTCAGTTATTATTTTTAGAGGCAGAAGATCCTGATAAGGATATTTGTTTATATATCAATAGTCCTGGTGGTTCTGTAACGGCTGGGTATGCCATTTACGATACGATGCAGCTTATTAAATGTGATGTGTCTACGATTTGTATGGGGATGGCTGCTAGCTTTGGAGCATTTTTATTAGCTGGTGGGACTAAGGGGAAACGTTATGCACTGCCTAATGCAGAGATTATGATTCATCAGCCTTTATCAAGTGGGATTCAAGGGCAAGCTACAGACATTGAGATTGCAGCTAGAAATATGATGAAAACTAAGGAACGTTTAACACGTATTTTAGCTGAGAACTGTGGCAAGACAGTAGAAGAAGTTTTAAGAGATACAGAACGTGATAACTTTATGACAGCTGAGGAAGCAAAAGAGTATGGATTAATTGATGCGATTATTACACATAAATAAAAAAAGGAGGGGGCGCAAAATAGATAGTGGGAGTACTCGTCACTACTATCTACACCTTCCGTAATTTATGATATTCTAAGTTTGATAAGTAAAGAAACGGTGTGAACTCACTCCGCTAACGCTGCGTTCAGACAGCACACCTAAAAGCTCTTTACTTATCTTCACTAAGAATATCAGGAAATTACTTCAGAGGTAGAATAGTAGTGACGAGTACTCCCACACTTATTTAGATAACCCTAAGGAAAAAAGAAGGAAAAAGCTAATATACTTATATATAAATGTTAAGAGGATGCCGGCGGGCATCCTCTTTGTTTTTTAAGCAGAATGTTTTTCTTGTGAAGCTATATTTGTTTGTGCATCTAGACTTTTTTGGATGGCTAAGTATTCTTGAGTGGCTAAGTCTGCTAGGTTGTTTTGTTCTTCTAAATGGAAGTATGTAAGATTTTGCTTAAGGACTTCAGCAGCACTAGTGAGTTGTTGGATTTGATTTGCAAGGCTATCCATAGAAGTAGCAACTTCTTCTGAGGAAGCTGTAACTTCTTGGGAAGAAGAAGCCGTTTCTTCTGATATGGCTGCGATTTCATCCATGTTTTCAATAACGATGTTTTTGCTTTGAATCATTTGGCTATTTAAGTGGTCAATTTCATAAATCTTTGTAATAAGGGTTTCAACAGAAGCAAGAATGTTGTGGAATACAGTTTCTGTTTCTAAGATAGCTGTAGCCTGTTCTTCTTGAAGGGCGTTGCTTTCTTCGAGAGAAGTGTTGGCTTGTTCAGCTTTGTGATAAATCTCATCTACGATGGCTTTGATTTCGTCAGTTGATTGTTTAGAAGCCTCAGAGAGTTTACGGATTTCTTCAGCTACTACGGCGAAGCCTCTACCACTTTCACCAGCACGAGCAGCTTCGATACTCGCATTTAAAGAAAGAAGGCTTGTTTGATTAGTAATGCCAATAATGGCATCAGATATGAAGCTGATTTTATGAATGCTTTCGGTCATTTCTTTAAAGAAGTTGTAAGCTGTAAGAGAGATTTCTTGAGAGTGAGTTGAAGCTTCATTTAAAGTATGGAGCATAGTTAAACCGTTGTTACTAAGTGCTTGTGTTTCTGTAGACATTTCTTTTACATCTAAAGTATGCCTCTTAGTTGCTTCTAATTGTTTGGCGAGACTTTCGACTTGTACATTAATGTCTTGAAGGCTTTCGGCTTGCTGAGTTGTACCTGTAGAGATTTCAGTGATGGCAACTTTTACATTATTTGAAACATCATGTGTATGTGTCATAATGTCCCCAAGTTCTTCGCAAGTATTGAAAACAGCTTGAGCTGTATGATCTACATTGTAAATTAAGCTAGAAATATTAGTAATCATATCATTAATATGGACACTTAAGGTGTGGAATTCATCATGACCACCAATGATAGGTTGTGGTGTGAAATTACCTTCAGCCACTTGATTAATCATATGACCTAAGCGATTAAATTTCTTTTTGATAGATTTGAGAATTGGAATAATTAAGATGAAGCTAATAATAACAGCTAATACACTTACAATGAATGTACTTATAGAAAGTTTGTTTAAACTTGAAGTGATTTCATTTTCATTGAGCATGCCAATGAGTTTCCAACCTGTAGTAGGTTCTGTAAGACTTGTAATGTAATAGTTGTTATTGTGAAGTGTTGCTGTTAAACTGACAGTTTCATCTGCACTTAAATCTGACCAGAATGGTAGCATGCTAAAGCCCACAAGTTCTAAGTCTTTTTTAGGTGGTGTAACTAAGATGCTACCTGAGCTATTTACGAGATAGACACAACCTGTATTGAGTAATTTTATATTATTAAAGAGTGCAGTGAAATCGTTAAAGTCAATATCAAGAGCTACTACACCAGCTACTTGACCATCAACTTTTACCGCGCGGCTTACTGTAATGACTTTGTTACCATAAGTTGTTGAAAGGTAAGGGTCTGTACAGCTAGCAATGTTACTATCATTGTCTGCATTATTTACAGCATCTACGTACCAAGTTTCATAAGAACTATTTACATTTTCTTTTAATGTTTTTTTATATTTTGTAGTATTGCCTTCTTTATAAGCATCTGCTGCCAGTAATCTACCTTGCGCTGTAACATAGGCACAGCGTACAGCACCTGGAAGGGCTTTAAGGGCAGCTTCTAAAGAGTCTTCGGCGATTTTGACATTAGCTTCTACTAAGTTAGGATCTTCAAGATGTTGAATTTCACTTTTTTGGGTTAACAAGTTAACTTGTTGATAGAGTGAGTTTAAATAGATTTCAAAACCATTTTTGCTTTCTTGTAATGTTTGGACACTAGCTAGTTGGGTATTATTTTTGAGTAGTGATTTAGAAGTGGAATAAGTAAGTAGGCCTATAATTGAGGCAGAAACCATAAGGCTTAAGACAAAAAAAGCAGTAAATTTTTGCATAATACTAATATTTTTCATGATATACCCCCCTTTATTGATTTGGAATATTTTATAAAATATATAATATTATAATTTTAACATATATATAAAGATAAAAAAATGTAAAAAGTACGGAAGTTATAAGATAAATTTTAGGTAAAAGTAAAGGGAAAAGAGGTGTTGCAAAATGAAATTTTACAATACCTCTTTATTAATAGATATATATAAGATTGGAGTTAGCTAGGTTATTCTAAGTTAAAGAATTGTAAATCCCCTTTTAGGGTATCTGCAAGATTTGTTAATTTAGTCGTATGGACGGCAAGCTGTGCCATAGAAGCAGTCACTTCTTCGGCAGAGGCAGTAACTTCCTGTGAAGAAGAAGCTGTTTCCTCTGAGATAGCTGCCATCTCATCCATATTTTCAATAACGGTGTTTTTATTAGAGACCATATTAAGGTTGAGTTGGTCGATTTCATAAATGTTTTTAATAAGCTTGTCCACAGAGTCTAGAATGTTATGGAATACATTTTCTGTCTCTATGATGGCTAAAGATTGTTGTTCTTGAAGAGTGTTGCTTTCTTCAAGAGAAGTATGTGCTTGAAGTGCATTGTGATGAATTTCATCTACGATGGCTTTAATTTCATCAGTAGATTCTTTAGAGGCTTCAGAGAGTTTACGGATTTCTTCGGCTACAACGGCGAAGCCCTTGCCACTTTCACCTGCACGAGCAGCTTCAATGCTGGCATTTAAAGCAAGGAGGCTTGTTTGATTGGTAATGCCAATAATTGCATCAGATATAAAGTTTATTTTATTAATACTTTCATTCATCTCTTTAAAAACGTTGTAAGCAGTCATGGAACTTCCTTGTGAAAGCTTAGATTTTTCGCTGAGCTTTTTAAGCATGCTTAAGCCGTTATTACTAAGGGATTGTGTTTCAGTAGACATTTGTTTTACATCAGAAGTATAATTTTTAGTTTCTTCAAGTTGTTTAGCTAATGTATCAACTTGTAAATTAATATCTTGTAAACTTTCAGCTTGGTGCTGTGTACCTGTAGAAATTTCTTCGATAGCTACTTTTACATTAGTAGATGTATCTTGAGTTTGGTCCATAATTGTAGCAATATCTTGAGAAGTAGCTACAAGAGTTGTAGCGGTTACATCAACGTTTTGAATAAGCTTAGCTGTGTTTTTAATCATTTCATTAATAAGAACACTTAATTTATGGAACTCATCAGCACCATCTATAACAGGGGGGATTGTGAAATCTCCTTTAGAAACAGCCTTAATCATATCACTTAAGCGATTAAATCTTTTTTTGATACTACGTACCATTGGAATAACCATAAGGCAGCTTACAAGAACAGCAAACAAGCTTACGACTAATGTACGTTTAAATAAAATATTTAAGCTAGAAGTAAGTTCCTCCTCATTAATTAACCCAATTAATTTCCACTGCGTTAAAGGATCTACAAGGCTTGTAACATAATATTTATTATCTTCAATAGTTGCCTCAAAACTTATGGCATCTTTTGCACTTAAATTTGACCATAGTGGCAATGTATTAAAAGTAGTAAGGTCTAATTTAGCAGCTGGTGGTGCAACTAAAACATTACCTTGTGCATTGGTAAGATAAACACAACCGGTATTAAGGAGTTTAATATTATTAATAAACTCAGTAAGCTCAGTAAAGGCAATATCAATGGCTACAACACCTACAACTTGTTCATTAGATTTAACGCATTGGCTGACTGTAATAACGTATGTGCCATTAGCAGCTGAGAAGTATGGCTGCGTAAAATTTGAAAAGATGCCATTACGTTCTATATTTTTTAGGGCATCCATATACCAAGCTTCTTTTGTATGATCTTCATGTTCCGCTAATATTTTTTTAAACTTTCTCTTACCATTTTCTTCATAAGGTGTAACAGCTACTTTACGTCCATTAACTGTTACATAGTAACTACAAGTTGCACCTGGAGTTACTTTTAAAGCAGCGGTTAAAGAATCTTCTGTTGCTTTCAGATTTTCTTCTATTAAATCTGGATTTTCTAGACGTTTTAATTCATTTTTACGTGTTAATAAGTCGACTTGTTGACTAAGTGACTTTAAGTAAGTTTCAAGGCCAGTTTGGCTTTCTTGTAAAGTTTGTGTGCTAGCTAGTTGGGTATTGTTTTTTAATAAAGTTTTAGAAGTAAAGTAAGTTAAAATGCCAATAATACAAGCTGAAATAATTATGCTTGAAACAAAGAAAGTTAGGACTTTCTTCATGATGCCAACGTTTTTCATAAGATTCCTCCCCAGTTAAGTAATTCTATTCTAATTATAAAAATATAATAGAATCAAAAATAATATCAGATAAAATGCATAAGATGTATTAAAAAATGACATGAACTGTCGAAAAAGAGTGAAACATATAAAATGAAATACCAGTGTTTAGCAGAGAATTACTGAAAAAGGAAAAAGGCCTGAAAAATAGTCTTGACGTTATTGAAGATAAGGCTAAAATGAAATTAAGCAAAGATAAAACCACAGTTCTGGTTGGTAGTCCAGACGCAGCAAGCGCTGTAAGTAACCTGCCTCCTTTGGTTGTCCCTTCTTTGTAAATAAAAGGTGAAGTGGAACTTTTATAAATATAAGAAACTTTTATAAATATAAAAGTAGAAGCTTCCTTATTAAAAGGAGGAAACAAAATATGATACAGGCACAAGTAAGCATTAGTTTAACTGTATTTTTTGAGGCGCCTTTTTGGAGAGGCATTTATGAATGGCAAGAAGAAGGCTGCTATAAGGCTTACAAATTTACCTTTGGCAGTGAACCTAAAGCAAATGAGGTTTATGAAGTAGTTCTAAAGACATGGAATACACTTTATCCTCAGGAAGTAAAGGGGATAGGCGGCCTCAAAAATAAGAAAACAATTAACCCAAAAAGAATGCAGCGAGAGGTGAAGAAGCAAGTTCGTGAAAAGGGAATTGGAACCAAAGCACAACAAGCTTTAAAGGCCCAGCATGAAGCAGGTAAGCTGCAACATAAAAGCATAAGTAGAGCAGAGAAAGAAGCAGAAAAGGCCCTCAAGTTTGAGCTGAAACAAGAAAAAAAGAAGCAAAAGCACAGGGGACACTAGACTGATATGGAACAAATGCTAAATAAATATTAGACGCATATTAAGCATAAATAATTAAAAAGTAGAAGGATTAATGAAATGAGAAAAATACATCATGTGTGCATACAAACAGATGATTACAAAGCATCTTTAGATTTTTATATGAATATTATGGGATTTGAAATGGTAAAGGAATCACCTAATTTTCATAAACGTAGTTTCAATACGTGGTTAAAACTAGAGGACTTTATGATCGAACTTCAAACAGGTAAAGAAGGTGAAAGCCTCACAAAGCCAAGCAGTAAGTCAGAAGGCTTAGTGCATATGTGTTTCCTAGTAGAAGATGTAAAAGCCGAAGTTGCTAGAATTCAGGCGCTAGGTTATAACAACTTCAAAGAAAAACACGGAGGCCCTATTTATGAAGTAGAAGGCTCAGCCCTTAGTAAAGTAATCGCCCCAGAAGGCACAATCATCGAACTAAGAGACATCGCTGACCTCAGCTAAAAACAAGTTTTAATAAGGCGCTTTAAAAGTAGATCAATACTATAACAAGTGTAGATAGTAAAAGAAGTCATGAGTGTTAACAATCATGGCTTCTTTTTTTCTCCTTATACTCAATATCTTTAACCCATTGCTAGCCTTCCTTCTACGCCGTTTCTTTACTTCACAAGCTTAGAACCTCACAATTTATGGAAGGAGTAGCTGCCCATCGCCCCTCTAAA
>CALGWE010000657.1:0-4636 GCA_937935915.1 uncultured Clostridia bacterium | reverse complement strand
AGCCTTCATGCACAGCATGAATTTCGACCCCATCAAATCCAGCACGTTTTGCATTGAAAGCACCATCTCCAAAAGATTTTACAATGCTTCTAATCTCCTCTTTTGTTAAAGGACGGCAAGTTTTATCGAGCCAGCGGTGTGGAATAGCTGATGGTGCTACTGGTGGGAATTCTCCTAAGTTAGTAGGAATAGTTACACGACCAAATCCACCTGACATCATTAAGAAAATTTTTGCCCCATAAGCATGTACACGTTCTGTCATTTCTCTACTTGTACGAATGAAATGAACAGGATTGTATGTAGAGTTTGGACAGTTTGGCATACTTTGTGTTTCTACTTGACAATCTGAGAAAGTAACACCTGTGATAATGAGTCCAGCACCACCTTTGGCTCTTTCTGTATAATAGTCAATGCCTCGTTGATTAAATCCACCTTGTGCATCAGCAAGTCCTAAAGGTCCCATTGGTGCTAAGGCAAAACGGTTTTTTAGTGTAAGTTTACCAATTTTCACTGGTGTAAATAACTGTTTATACTTCATACTTAACCTCCTTATGTCTTCTTAACACCAGTATACACAGTGATTTCTACCTAAAGTTAGCAAAATTTTCTTTCTACCTATCAACACTTTTCTGTATGCCCCCCTCACTATGGTCCATTAAAAACTTTTGGAACATTTGAATGACTTTATAATGTCCATGTTCCGCCTCATAAGCGCCAAAAACTTCCCATTTTAGCTTTTCTTTAAAAGGGATGGCTTTAAGATGTGTCATATCGAAATCTTCTTTTACAAAATCAGGCAAAAAGGCAACTCCCATCTTCTTCCTACATAACTTATGCTGAAAGTTGATATCTGCCGTCTTGGCAATAATATGAGGTTCAAAGCCCTTCATTTGGCAACACTTTTTAAGTTCATGATACATTGTAAAATGCTCGTTTAATAAAATAAGCGGTTCATCCTTTAACATCTCGATTGTTACTTCATCATAATCCCAAAAAGGATGGCCTTCATAAACAATCAGATGGATGGTACAACTTGCTAGTTTACTTGTTTTTATACCTTTGGCTTCCCACTGCCCAATAATAAAACCATATTCTAATTGAGAAGCTAAAAGTTGCTGCTTCACTTCTTCATTACTATATTCACAAAGCTCCACCTTAATCTGAGCATTTTCTTTCATAAATATTTGAATCTGCTGAAAAGGCACCACATTAAATGCACCACATGCACATCCTACACGTAATCTAATTTCTTGGTTTTTCAGCTGTTCCATTTCATTTTGAATTTCTTCAAATTGTTCAATAAGTACCGCACAGCGTTTATGTAATAATTCTGCACCGGCTGTTGGTGTCACCCCTTGTTTATCTCTCTCAAATAAAATAACATCTAATTCCTTCTCCAAGGTTTTAATAATACTCCCTAAGCCTTGTGGCGTAATATATAACTTTTTAGCAGCACGATTGATACTACGCATTTCATATACTGTTTCAAAACTTTTTAAATCTTTAATGTCCACACATTTCCCCCTTTTTCTATAAGCTTATTGTCTTATAAATATAAAACCCTTAACTTAAATATTTTTAAGGTTAAGGGTTTTATATTTATTATAAATTTCAAATAATTAATTATACATTTATATTATCAAACTTTTTAAAATCATTCAACGTATTCATTTTAAATAGGTAATGTATTCCAAACATAAAAGCATACTTTCCTAATTTCATAGTAATAAATGCCGTCACACCACAAAATAAACTACTTTTATACAATCATTCTTTTCTTTGTTACTGTCTCAATGCTAATTTGATCTGGCATAACGCAAGCCTCATATTTATTACTTAGATATTCCCTAATTTCCTCTTCATTTAAAGTGTCCTCACCTTTTATTTCTACATTAATGGCAAACTCCGGTTTACCAATATAACTTGTATAAGCTTTTGCAGATTCAATGCCTTCATAAGCACATAAATATTTTTCTAATTCATGTAAATCAATGTAGTGATAGCCTACTAAATCTACCTTTACAACGGTGCGTCCACTTTCTTCTAGAATATCAATGCTGCCATCTGGTAAAATCCTTGCCGTGTGCCTAGTTTGATATAATCTCCCTTGACCGTATGGATTCGTAATCTGATCAACCACTTCTTCTGGCTCTGTATCCATAATATAGAGGTCTCCCCATGCCCCATAAGGCTGTTTTCTACAAGTGTGATCAAAGACATAGGCCTTAACCATTTCTTCATCATTTCTTGTCCCAATAAGCTTGTAACCTGCACTCTTATTGATTTCAGAAACTTTAACAAAGTAATGTTTAGGGAAAAGATGTTCTGATAAATGTTTCTTTAAACGACGTACTGAAGGTTCTTCTAACATAGCCGCTACAATTGTTTCAAAAGCCTCCATGAATAAAGCTAATTGTTTTTTATCAAAACGATTCTGCCAATAACGTAGTAAATAATAGTACCCATTATCCTTAGACATCACTTGAAGATGGAAAGGTAATGCATTGAGCTTCACATGTAGGCGCTCAGCTGGTAAATCCCCAATGTGATCAATATTTAAGATTTCTCCTTGATATTGGAAGAACATTTCATCGGCACGGATATTATAAGTATAATTAGCCATTGTATTTATAATTTGCTCTCCTGAACGTTTCAAAAGTTCTGGTACTGTTTCATGTGGTATATTCGTATATCTAAAGACATAGTTGTTAAAGAAAGGTCCAGCTAACCTTGAAAAACGACTGTCGATTCTACCACTATGAATACTTGTACTTACTGCTTCTTTTGTATTACTAAAAATACTAATACAGTAATTAAATGCAGTAATAAACAATACATTTTCAGATACACCATATTTATTACAAAAGGCTAAGATTTCATTCTTATTTAATGTTTTAAATGGATTAGTCATTGTAGCATCTTCACCATGACTTAAATCATAACAGTGTTTACGTGTTAAAATAGACTTTTCTATTTTAAATCCTGAGAATAATTCATTGAAATAGTTAAGCTTCTCTTTTGCTAGGCCTTGCTTTCTCTCACGGGCATTATCTAAAACATATTCGTAATAAGAATATGTTTCTTTAGGAATTTCCTCTCCTCTATAAAGGGTGTTGAGATCCTCAAATAGAATATTCATCGTTACCCCATCACCTATGGCATGAGAAATATCAAAGAACAAATAAATATTAGTTGGTGTGATATAAATGCCAATATGATATAAAGGTTCATTTACTTCATAAAAATATGGCACTAATAAATTTTCGCGTGTCTTCTCCCATTCTTCATCACTGAGCTTAATGATTGGGATATCAATGACTTTCTCGTCATCCCTTAAGCATTGATACTGTCCTTCTTGTTTTTGAATAATACATTTTAAATTTGGATGTACTTCAAAAAGCCCTTCAATAGCTTTTTTCAGACGTTTGACATCTATACATGGGTCTAGTTTAAATAAGAATGGTAAATTGCCTGTAGTATTTCCGCGTATAGCTGTTGCAAAGTATAACTGCACATTTGTTAAAGGATAGACTTTGCGTATACTATAATCCACTTCTTCTTTATTAATGTTTGCTGTAATCACACCCTCTAATGCTTCTATACTTGTATGCTGAATAAGATCACTTAATTGCATAGGGCATTTCAGCTGTTCTTGTAACTGTGTAAGGAGCATCACACTGCCTAAAGAATTAAGGCCAACTGTATATAAATTGGTATCAACTCCAAAACTACTATGTCCTAATACCTTACTTACGCAGTTATAAAGTGTTTGTTGTAACTGATTTTGTGGCATCTTAAAATGCTGTAAGGCTTCTTTTGTCTCTGTTTTTTGATTGAAATATAAAGATCTTATAATTTTCTTAGAAGATGTTTTTTGAAATGGTGTTTCTCTTAAATACCAACGAGTAATTTGTTTATAAGTAGGTAATGTTTCATTATGTGCTTTTATGATCCCTTCAATCTCTTTGGCAATGTCTTTCACCTTGGTCAAATCAGCATATTTAAAGTTAGGATAAATCGCTGCCGCAATGCTATCTTGTTCCTCAAATACTAAGATTTCCTGCAGCAGACTCTCATCTACAAATAAGTTTTCTAATTGTTCAGGGGCTACATTTTCACCATTACTTAAGATAATAAGATTTTTCTTACGTCCTGTAAGATATAAGAAGTTTTCTTCATCTACATATCCTAAATCTCCTGTACGCAGCCAGCCATCTTCTGTGAGTGTCTTGGCTGTTTGCTCTGGGTCTTTATAGTATCCCATCATAACTGATGGACTCTTGGCCCAAATCTCCCCATCCACTATTTTCACTTGGCAACGGTCTACGATTCGCCCTACAGAAGCTGCCTTATCTGGTCTTGAAAAATCTGGCGTAGAAATCTTTGGTGAGCATTCAGACATCCCATACCCTTGTGCAATCTTTATGCCAAAACTACCTAAGTGGTCGACTAATTCAGGATTTAAATAGCCTCCACCAGATATGATTTTATGTAGGTTACTACCTAAAACCGCTTTTCTAATTTCTGCCTTAGATAATTCAGGACTGCTTATTTCTAAATTCAGCATTTGATTATAAAGCATTTTAGCCATCATAGGCACCATACGGATCACAGAAGGCTCAAATAGTTTAATATG
>CALGWE010000656.1:0-4628 GCA_937935915.1 uncultured Clostridia bacterium | reverse complement strand
AAGAAGATGTACTATTAATGAGATTTCGTAAATTATTCAAAAGAAGAAAGTTGAAGGATATCATTGTTTTTAGAAGTGGTTTGGGACGTTATGTTGAGGGCTGGGAATATGCAGATAATCCAAGGGCACTTTTTGAATATATGATAAGTCAAAATATAAATGAGCATTATCAGTTAGTTTGGGTTGTAAAGTATCCTGAAAAATTTAAATATCTTGAAGAGATTAAAAATGTAAAGGTTATATCGTATGACTGGGAAACGAGTAAAAATCCCTTTCAAGCATTTTATTATCAGCGATATATATATTTGGCTAAATACTTCTTTTTCTCAGAAACATGTAATTGGCTGCGTATGTGTAGAAGTGACCAAATGTTAGTTAATCTTTGGCATGGTTGTGGAATCAAAGGACGTAAAGGAAAAACCGAGCCAACGGGGCCACATTATACCTATATGACAGTCAATAGTCCACTATATGCCAAGATACATGCAAGAGATTATGGTTGTAAACTAGAACAGATGCTGACATTGGGACTCGCAAAACAAGACTGGCTGTTTCAGGATTTAAAAGGGAGTTTAACTGAATTACTACATGTAAAACAAGCTAAAAAGTATATCTTTTGGTTACCTACATTTCGAATGACTTCTAGTGGGTATACAAGTCTAGATGAATATGAGATGGAATCAGAAACAGGAATGCCGATAGTAACTACTGATAAGCAATTAGAGATTTTAGATGAAGTATTAAAGGAACTTGATATGGGCATTGTTGTTAAATTACATCCGCATCAAGATATAAATACAGTTACTAAGAAGCATTATGAATATATTACGTTTTTAGATGATAAGGCGATTAATAAAATTAATGTGCCAATTAACTTACTGCTAACAAAAGCGGATGGCCTTATTAGTGACTATTCATCAGTAGCTGTTGATTATATGCTGCTTGATAGACCTATTGCTTTTACTTTAGATGATGTAGAAAAGTATGAACAAAGTAGAGGATTTAATTTTGAAAATGTGCATGAGTATTTACCTGGTAAAGAGATTTATACATTTGAGGAATTTATTTTATTTGTAAAAGAAGTAGCAGGTAATATAGATGCAAGTAAAGATAAGAGAAAGAAACTATTAGGTGAAATGCATAGCTATTATGATGGAAGGAACTGTGAACGCATCACTAATTTCTTCGGTATTAAATAGGAGGCTTAAATGATCTTAAGAACTGTTCCATTTGGGAATTTGAAAAAAGAACTAAAGATAAAAAGGTATATTGCTTTGGCGGTGGAAAGCTTACAGAAAGAATTTTAGGCTTATTTAAAGAGTTAAAGTTGGAAGAAAGAATAGTTTATTATGTTGATAATGACCCTGAGAAAAATCATGCGCAAACAAAGTTAAATGGTAAAGTTATTGAGATAATTTCTCCACAAGAGATGCTACAAGAAATTAGCGCTGAAGATATTATATTAATAGGCTCTTTTCGTTTTAAAGAGATTATAGATCAATTAGATACTATGTCAGAGTTAAATGATATTCAAGTATATGTGGTTAAGCTTTTTATGGAAGACTTAAGTGAGACTACATATAAAGGAGGCATTGTATATAGCCCTACAAGACAAATTCCTAAGAAAATTCATTATTGCTGGTTTGGTGGTAAAGAAATGGGTGAATTAGAAAAACATTGTCTTGCTACTTGGAAAAAGTTTTGCCCAGACTATGAAATCATTAGATGGGATGAAACGAATTATGACTACACACAAAATCAGTACATAAGTGATGCGTATAAGAGTGGCAAATATGCCTTTGTATCAGACTATGCAAGGCTTGATGTGATATATCGATATGGTGGCATCTATCTAGATACAGATGTAGAAATCTTAAGGAGTATTGATCAACTATTATATCAAAGAGGCTTCATGGGATTTGAATCTAATAGTATGGTTAACTCAGGTGTAGGTATGGGTGGTGTGGCTGGAATTGAATTGTTTGCTACATTAAGAGATGCCTATCAAAATTATGTATTTATTGATAGTAACGGGAAAATAAATGATGTAGCTAATTGTAATTTACAATCAGCTATTTTAAAGGAAAAAGGATTAAGACTAGATAATACATTACAAGAAATAGATGGCATTAGATTTTATCCATCAGAATTCTTAAGTCCTGTAAGTTATTTAACCAACAAGAAGCATATAACAGAAAATACTTACTCAGTTCATTGGTTTACCGGTTCTTGGCAAACAGAAGTAGGTACAACATATCGTAATCAACAGCTTCAATATATGGATGAGATTATTGAAAGGTTAAAAAGAGAAAGTATGTGATATGATGATTAACAAACTGGAAAAGCAAATACAAGCATATAATAAGGTCATTGTGTATGGTGCAGGTAACATAGGTAAGATGGTCTTAAAGTATATAAAGAAATATAACCTAAATGTAGAAGTAAAAGTTGCCGTGACGGATAGGAAGCCAGCCCAAACATTATGTGAGGGGTACAAGGTCTATAGCATATATGATTTGTTAAGTGAAAAGGAACAGGCGCTAGTTATTGTAGCGACTTTAGAAAAGTTTCAAGGAACCATATCAGCTGTTTTGACAGAACTAGCATTTAAAAATGTAATGCTGGTAGACAAGCAATTACATAAAAGGTTATATCGAAACATTACGCCTAAAGGAAAGTATTTCATAGAATGTATAAAATCAGCACCTACTAGTTTATATGCCTATTTACAAGAACATTTACCTTTAAATGAGGATATTGTTTTTAAAACACACACGCTGCAAGTCGATGGAAGTTGTGAAACGGTATATAGAGAACTGATTCAAGAAAAACAACTTGTGAATAGAAGGGTTATATGGTTAGTTTCTAACCCTAAAGATTTCAAGGCACAAGACAATGTAATATATTTAGATGTTAATGATCAAAAAAGTTTTAAGGCTATAAGGTTATTATCTCGTGCAAAATATTTAATATGGGAGAATGGTCCAATAGAGAAAAGAAGGCCTACTCAAAAAAGCATACATATAACACATGGAATGCCTACTATAAAAAATGTAAGAGGTATTATAAATATTCCGCCAGAGACAGATCATGTCCTCATTTCATCAGAAAATGTTGTGGACTTACAAAGTATGTGGTAGCAGGATTACCTAGATTAGATGATATGTTTGCAAGTGAAAATCAGATAGATAAGCTGGGTGTAGAGGTTTTAGATAAGAAAGTTATAATATGGATGCCTACATTTAGAAAGCTAAAGAATTCTAAGCGTAATGATTCATTAAAAGAGTTCAATTTAGGATTTCCTCTAATTGAAAGCATAGAAGAATTAAAAAAGCTTAATAAGCTGCTACAACAAAGAAACCTCTTTTTGATTATCAAAATACATCCTTTACAAGAACTGTCTAATATTAATCTTACTGAGTTAGATAATATTACAATGTTAACGAATGAAATGATGCAAGAAAAGGATATAAATTTATATAAGTTATTAGGTGAAACAGATGCACTGTTAACAGATTACTCCTCAGTATCATTTGATTATTTACTACTTAATAAACCCATAGGTTATATATTGGATGATATGAAAGAGTATAAAATAGGCTTTTCAATAAGAGATATATTTAGGTTTATGCCAGGTCCTAAGATTATGACATTTGAAGAGTTACAAGGTTTCTTTAATGACGTAGCAGATGGAAAAGATAATTATATTAATGAGTTAAGGAACTATTGTCATAGATATCAAGATAATAAAAATAGTAAAAGGTTTATTGAGAAGTTTTTATAGGCAGTATGTAGATTGGATGTGAGATGATGAAGAAATATAAAGTTGGATATATTGCAGGTGTATTTGATTTATTCCATATAGGACATTTGAATTTACTACGAAACGCAAAAAAAGAATGCGAACATTTAATTGTAGGGGTATTATCTGATGAGTTAGTAATACATTTTAAAAAGAAGACACCATACATATCAGAAGAAGAAAGAAGAGAAATCATAAGTGCAATTAAATATGTAGACGAAGCAGTTTTAGTAGGTGTTGATACAATAGAGAAAATGAAAGCATGGGAAAAATATAAATTTGATTGTTTGTTTTCAGGAGATGATTGGCGTAATGAAGCAAGTTGGATTGAAGATCAAGAAAAGCTACAGGCAGTAGGTTCAGATATTTTCTTCTTGCCTTATACAAAGAGTACTAGTTCAACACAGATTAAAAAGCTTATAAATGATAGTCAATCAAAAGGAGAAAAAAAGATTATCCTATTTGGTGCAGGTGAATATGGCCAAAAAGCTATAAAATATTATGGAAAAGATAAAATAGCTGGTGTTGTAGATAATGATATTAATAAAGTAGGAAACCAAGTAGATGGATGCACTATCATTTCTGTGCAGCAGTTAGAAGAATATATGGCAGAATATGAAGTGGTAATTGCAATTAGAAATTACAAAGCCGTAATGGAACAATTAAAGGCATGCGGCATTAAGGAATTTTCTATTTTTAAACCTAATGAATAAAGAGTTATGTATATTGGAATATAATAAAAGGTAATTGTTTCTATTAAAAAAGAGTTGCAAAGTGATTTGTTAGATGGTATACTCTTTTATGTTAATAAATAAATACTGTACCG
>CALGWE010000655.1:0-1967 GCA_937935915.1 uncultured Clostridia bacterium | reverse complement strand
GGACTTGATTTTGAAAAAATCGTTGAAACAGCTTATAAACTTCGTGAAAACGCAAGAATCTTCTTCTTCGTTGAAACACTTGATTATTTAGAACATGGTGGGCGTATCGGTAAAGCTTCTGCCCTGCTTGGGACTATGCTTAACGTAAAACCTATTATCTATCTCCAGGATGGTGCACTTTTCCCATGTGGTAAAGTACGTGGTACAAAAAAGGCATTTGCTAAAGTTGTAGAGCTTACTAAAGAATATATTGGTGAAAATGCAAGTACTTATAACTATGCGATTGCACACGCTGATAATATAGAGTATGCCAAAGTCATGCATGAACTTGCAGAAAAAGAACTAGGTATTACAATACCAACAACTTATTACTTTATCGGAACAACAATTGGTGTTTATACAGGACCAGACGTTGTGGGAATTTGTTTAATTCCAAAATACGAAGCTTATTTATAATTTATATAGATTTAAAGAGGATGTCGCAACATTATTATTAATTGCCACATCCTCTTTATATTTATATACAAGTACATTTATAATGTATCTCACTCTCTATACTTACTATCAAAATAATTACATTCGCTTTTTTAGTTGCTTGCTATACCCTTAATTTCTAGTATTGGCTCTTTAAAGCAATAATAAACAGCTGCAAAGCCTAAAATTTCTGAAGCTGTAAAAGGTGGGAATAATCTTACGCCACCTATATAGTACCCTAGTCCATCTAATACTAATGTTAGTTGCGCTAAAATAATTACAATATATTCTGCCCTAAGCTGTATATTTTTATAACGGACTAAACCTATAATACTTAAAATAATAATCACTGTTACAAAGCTGCCCTGTGCAATGCTTAAGTATAATGGGAAAGACCCTGTGAGTTGTAATGTATAACCATAAGTTGCCCCTTGCACAATCTTCGTGGGTTGTCTTGTAATCAAATATGTATAAAATAAAATCCAAGGCAAGAAACATAACAGATAATAGGGATATTTGATCTGCTGCCTATATAAAGGTGTGATATACCACACTGCTGAAGCCGTAGGTACTGTGAGCCCTATACTTGTAGCAAAATAAAAATACCTTAGCTTCATAAGTGTGGTAAGTGCCAAATGATCACCATAAGCAATTAATGTGAGATAACGACTTATGGAAAAAATAAACAACGCCGTACATACACTTCTTAATACTGTAAACTTATTTTCCTTTAACACACTTATATTTAAAACTAATACATAAACCCCTAATATGCTTAATACAATTAACAAAAAATAACCTCGACTCATAGGCCTTCCTCCATTTATATTTGTCTTATTTTTATTTTATAGATAGGCCCTCCTATTTAGAACTTGAAATCACGAAAAGAGAGTGTGGCAAAATTATATTTTTGCCACACCCTCTTCCTTAAAATCTACTTTTTATTTAATGCATTTAAATAGCTCACAGCTTGAAGCACTGCCACATTACCTTCTCCTACGGCTTTAGCCACTTGATAAGGTTTTCCTGTACAATCTCCTGCTGCATATACACCAGCAAGATTTGTCTCCATAAAGCGATTGACTTTGATCGCTTTATCCTCTAATTCTAAACCTTGTAATAATCTTGTTGTTGGAATGCTTTCTTTGATGATAAATACGCCACTTACCTCTTGCACCCCATCTTCAAGTTCAATGCCACTTACAATTTGCTCACCAAAAATACGTTTTGGTTTCGTGTAAAGCACTTCAATATTTTCATTTAGATGTTCAATTTCTTTATAAAGTGGTACATAATACACCTTATCGCAAATTTCTGATAAGTAGTTGGCATCTTCTTCTGCATGCGCTGAATCCCCAATAACGAGCACTTGTTTTTCACGGTATAAAGGTCCATCACAAGTCGCACAGTAACTTACACCTCTACCTAAAAATTCATTTTCACCCTCAAGCACTTTGCCTTTTGATAAACCATTGGCTAAAATAACTGTTCTA
>CALGWE010000654.1:0-5207 GCA_937935915.1 uncultured Clostridia bacterium | reverse complement strand
GGTCAACTTTTCAAGCTTTCTAGCGGAAATTTCTTATCACAAAAAAATATATGTGAAGGGCCATATGCGGTATATGGAGGAAATGGTATTACTGGATATCATAATGAATTTTTGTTCCGAAATGAAAAAATTGTAATAGGAAGAGTAGGTGCAAAATGTGGGTGTGTAACTATATCACTTCCTAATTCATGGATTACAGATAATGCTTTATATATAGATAATAAAATTATTGATTTTGATGACTCATTTATGTTTATTTTATTAGAATACTTAGATTTAAATAAATATGCTAATCAGTCTGCACAACCAGTTATTTCTGGACAAAAAATTTATTCAATAGATATTGGTTTACCATGCAAAGATGAACAGAAACAAATAGCTACCATTATTAGTGAGGCAGAAAAAACAATAAAGGAAAAGAAAAATAAAAAAGAAAAACTTCAACAACTTAAAAAAGGGCTTATGCAACAACTCTTAACAGGTAAAATTCGTGTAAAATAGAGTAATACTTAAATAAAAAGATATTATTCAAAGTGAGCAGTAATCACTTAACAAGAGAAGAGCTTTTTAAGTGAAATATTGGGGATTAAAAAGGAGGACATATGTTTCTATATCAAATCGATAATAATAAGTTAAACGAAATTAAAGAAAAACCTTTTCAAAAGGAAATAGAGCTGCATAAGCTTTGTGAAGCAAATCTTGAGCAGATTTTTGGGTTGCAGTTTGTGAAGCAAGAGTTTGCACTTAATAATTTTAGAATAGATACTTTGGCTTTTGATAAGAGTACGAATGCTTTTGTGATTATTGAGTATAAAAATACGAGAAACTTTAGTGTCATTGATCAGGGATATGCTTATCTTTCTTTGATGCTTAATAATAAGGCGGATTTTATTTTGGAATATAATGAGAACTGTCATGATACTTTAAAGAGGGATGATATTGACTGGTCTCAATCAAGAGTCATTTTTGTTTCCCCTATGTTTAGCAGCTATCAGCAGGAGGCTATTAATTTTAAGGACTTACCTTTTGAACTTTGGGAAGTAAAGCGTTTTGAGAATGGAACGGTTTATTTTAAGCCCATTAAAGCCAGTAAGACGGCTGAATCTATTAAGACGATACAGACTACTAATGAGGGCATTAATGAGGTTATTAACCAAATTAAGGTATATAGCAAAGAAGACCATTTGGCAGGTGCTAATGATGAAATCAAGGAACTTTATGAAAAGATAGAAAGCTATATTATGGGATTAGATGATACTATTGATACGAAGGTGAAAAAGAATGAGATTGGTTTTAGATATAACCAGAAGATTTTTATTGATATTCATCTTCAGAAAAAGGCACTTAAAATGTGGATTAATCTTAAAGCTGGTGAGTTAGATGATGCTAAAGGCTTGGCGAGAGATGTACGTGCAACTGGACATTGGGGAAACGGTGATTATGAACTGCACTTACATGATGATGAGAATTTAGAATATGTATATAGTTTGATTAAGCAGGCTTATAAAAAGAAGAAAAGTGAAGTTTAATGTCCATTGTTAATGAATATAAATTAGTCTACTATTACCACAGGAGCAGATAGTATGTGAGCAATTGGAAGACTAGCGAAAAATCAGACTTTAGGCGATTAGTTAAAATATACGATTGGTTAAAATACTATAAACAAAAGACCCTATGCCAAGTGAGGAGCAAGTCACTCACCAAGTCATAGAGTCTTTGTAAAACAAACATCGCCTAGGGTGAATAGCAAGGAGCGAATCACTTGCCTCTCCTTAAGCAATATGTATTATATGTGTATTGATAGTGATATTATACTTACAATTGAAAAAAAGTGCAACTATTATTTTAATATACCAATAGATAGGGGGATAAGATGCCTTACTTAGGAAATGAAGAAATGCTAGTAGAATTACCAGCAGTTGATTATTTAGAGAAGCATTTAGATTATAACTTTATACATGGTAAAGAATTAACACCAGAAAAAGGGGCACGTGATTCTTTAGCAGAAGTTGTCTTAACAAATCGTTTACGAGCTGCGCTTAAAAAGCTAAATCCATGGCTAGATGAGGATAATTTAAATAAAGCCGTACGTTTACTTTCAAGACCGGATCAATTAGGGACAAGTCTTTTAGAAATTAATGAGAAGCTTTATGATACCTTAGTTAATCTGACTTTTACAGTATCGCAAGATTTAGAAGGAGATGGCCATAAGAAACATCATACCGTGCATTTTATTGATTGGGAGGAACCGTTAAATAATGACTTTTTAGTGGTGCGCCAATTTGAAGTGCAGACATTATCAGGGAAGAGTATCTTTCCTGATTTAATCATCTTTGTAAATGGGATACCTGTAGTGGTCTTAGAGTGTAAATCACCTTTCTTAGAAAAACAAAATAATGCCAATGTGGGTAAGAAACAAGCCTATGAGCAATTAACCCGTTATATGAATGTACGTGATGAAGCTTTGGGAGAAGGAGCACCAAGGCTGTTTTATACCAACTTCTTTACGGGGATTTTAAATAAGTATAAAGCTTATGTGGGAACCATTAGCTCTAAGTACAATCATTATGTAGAATGGAAAGATCCATATCCTTTTAACGTAAAAGATATTCCAGATGTTACTGAAACCCCGCAAAACATCTTTTTACAAGGTTTATTAGAGAAAAACAATCTCATTGATTTAATGCGTAACTTTATTCTTTTTGAACCAGATGGTGGACGAACTATTAAAAAGATTTGCCGTTATCAGCAATTTAGAGCGGTAAATAAAGCTATTGAACGTATGGAAAAAGGCAAAGATTCTATTAGTCGTGGTGGTGTCGTATGGCATACACAGGGGTCTGGGAAATCATTAACTATGGTTTTCTTAGCACGTAAGATTAGAAGAATTCATGAGGTATCTGATGCGACTATTGTGGTTGTGACAGACCGTGTAGATTTAGATAAGCAGATTTTTAATACATTTTATCGTACCCTTTCTAAAATCACTGAGCCTGTAAGAGCCGATAAGATTTCTAAAATGAAAGAGCTTTTATCAGCAGCGCAGCCTCAAATCATTATGACGACCATTCAGAAGTTTGAAAGTGAAACGGAAGAAAGAGACGTTATTGAAAATGGGAAAAAGGTGAAAAAGAAATTTGCCAAGCCTTATGAAGTGCTCACAACGAAAGCCAATGTCATTGTCCTTACAGATGAAGCGCATCGTAGCCAGTATAAAGATACAGCGGGAAATATGCGTACAGCCCTTCCAAATGCCGTATTTGTTGGTTTTACAGGAACGCCTATTGATAAAGAAGATAAATCTACGCCAAGAACCTTTGGTGGCTATATTGATAAATATGGCATTCAAGAAGCCGTTCAAGATGGGGCAACAGTTAAAATTGTTTATGAAGGCCGCAGACCAGAACTTCAACTTCAGGGAGCCAGCTTAGATGCCCTTTTTGATGAAGCCTTTGCTGAGCGCAGTGATGAAGAGAAGGAAGCCATTAAACAAAAATATGCTACAAAAAGTGTGATTGTAGAGGCGGATGATCGTATCGAAGAGATTGCAAAAGATTTATTAGTGCATTATCGTGATAATATCATGCCAAATGGCTTTAAAGCACAGATTGTATGTGTAAGTCGTGAAGCGTGCGTGAAGTATTATAATGCCCTCAATAAATATATGATGGAAATTATCGGAGAGCCTTTAGAAGCCCAAGTTATTTTTTCAGGCGATCAAAATGATAAACCCCATTTAAAAGCACATTTTACAACTAAAACAGAGCAAGAAAATATTATTAATCGCTTTAAACAACCAATTCAAAAAGATAAACTTTGTTTTCTCATTGTAAAGGATATGCTACTTACAGGTTTTGATGCACCTATTGAACAAGTCATGTACTTAGATAGACCACTTAAAGAACATAATTTATTACAAGCCATTGCCAGGGTGAATCGTACTTGTACGCAAGAGGTCGCACAAAATGTTATTATTAAACAATGTGGTTATGTAGTGGATTACTATGGCATTTCGAATTTCTTAGAAGAAGCTCTTGCCATCTTTGATAAAGAAGAGTTAGGTTCACCGATGCAATCTATGAATGAACTTTATAAAGAAATGCTTTCTTATAGAGAAGCGGTGATGAATCTTTTTAAAGGCATTGATCCTAACAATTTAGATGCTTTAGTAAATGTGATTGAACCAGAAGATAAAAGAGCTGAATTTGAAGTAGGTTATAAAATGTTCCAAGGCGCAGTAGAAGCCCTTCTGCCAGCCCATGTGGGTACTGATATTTTAAATGATATGAAATGGCTTTCATATATTCGTGTTGCAGCTAAGGCAAAGTATTCACCAGAGGCAGCTATTGATATTAGTGACTGTGGGGAAAAGGTGAAAGAAATTATTATGAAGCATCTTACTTCATTAGGGGTACAACAATGGATTGCACCGATTACCTTATTTGAAGAGGACTTTAAACAAAAGGTGAATTCTATGAAATCTGATGAAGCACAGGCTTCGACTATGGAACATGCTGTAAAACATGCTATTGCACTGAGAATGAATGACAACCCTGTATACTATACAAGCCTTCTGGAAAAACTTCAAAAGATACTAGATGAAACGAAAAATGATTGGATTAAGCGTAAGAAAGAATTAGAAGCTTTTATTGAACGTGAAGTGAAAGAAGGGACACGTTCAGAGGCCAATCATTTAGGGTTAGATGAAAAGGAATTTGCTTTCTTTGAAGTGGTGAAAAAATATTTAATGGCTGAAGAAGTGGCCTCAGATTGTGTCGCTGAAGCAGCTGAGGAGTATGTGCCACAAGAAATCATTGAACTGTCTAAGACGATTGCTAAAGATACAAGAAAAGTTGTAGAAGATAATTATATGATTGATTGGGTCAATAATCCGACTAAAACAAGTGATATTGAGCGTATGCTTTATATGATGCTCATTAAAGGTTATGGGAAAAAGATAAAATTACCAGTCATTCAGCAAATGAAACAGCCTTTATTAAATTTAGCGAAAACCCACTTTAAGGTATTAGAATAGAGGTTAGAAGTATGCAGTTATCATTGCAGTATGGCACAACACTTTTACAGTTTGAAGTGTTTTATTCCAAGAGAAAGACCTTGGAGATTGCCATTGAACCACCTGACAAAATTACAGTTACAGCGCCAGAAGGGACCTCAGAAGAAGTCATCTTACAAAAAGTAAAGCAAAA
>CALGWE010000653.1:0-5203 GCA_937935915.1 uncultured Clostridia bacterium | reverse complement strand
CGCGAGCTGGGTTCAGAACGTCGTGAGACAGTTCGGTCCCTATCCGTCGTGGGCGCAGGAAATTTGAGTGGAGCTGTCCTTAGTACGAGAGGACCGGGATGGACGGACCACTGGTGCATCTGTTGTCTTACCAAAGGCATAGCAGAGTAGCCAAGTCTGGATCTGATAAACGCTGAAGGCATCTAAGCGTGAAGCAGACCACAAGATAAGATTTCCCATCCGAAAGGAGTAAGACCCCTTAGAGACTATGAGGTTGATAGGTTGGAGCTGTAAGTGCAGTAATGCATTCAGGTGACCAATACTAACGGTTCGAGGGTTTGACCTAATAAAAACAGGTTAAATAACTTGTAGTATTTGTTTTTCAGAGTATGAGAGAAGAGACATCCGAAAGGATGTCTTTTTTGTTGTATAGAATAAATTTTTTAAGTAGAAACTTGTAAGTTATGTTTCAACGAGGCTGGGGGATGAGGGCGATTAATCTACCTGTGGAAGGAGTAGTTAAGCGCACTCATCCCCCAGTTAGGCATCATACATATTTCTAAATTCGGTAGGTGTACAGGATTTTATAAGTTTAAACATCCTAATAAAGGCAGATTGATTGGAAAAGCCAGATTGTAGAGCAATCTCCGTAATTGATAGATTTGGATTGATTAAGAGCTGCTCTGCATATTCAATGCGTTTTTTTGTGAGGTATTTATAAAAGGTTGTATTAGTGAACTGTTTAAATAACCTAGCAAAATGATATTTACTAAAGCCAGCTAGATGGGCAATATCATCAAGTGTTAGGTTTTCTGTACAGTGCGTGGTGATATAGTCGCAGATACTCATAAATTTATCAATATGCTCTTTAGGCATTTGAGTATGGGAAGTGAAGCATTCGGTATGTTCAAACTTATGACGACCAATATTAATAAGCATTTCCATTAGGCTTGAATAGATTGCTATTTCATAATATGGCGTAGTATTAATATATTCATTAAAGATATCTAATAATTTCTTTTGCAAAATAGCATGTAGGTGTGGATGAGTTTCAGATGTAATAATGATAGCAGGAGAAATAAGATTTGAAATGGATTCAAAGTCCTTAAGTTGGCGTAATAGTGTAAGTTCAGCTTGGAAAATAATACGTCTACCAGAAGGTGGTGCTTTTAATTCGTGAACGACCCCAGGTGAAATAAATATAATATCGGATGGATGTAATTCTCTTACGACATCATTAAGGATAATTGTGTAGTTATTAGATATGGGCATAATAATTTCGATAGGGGTATGCCAGTGTGCAGGATAATCTTCAGATACGGTATTATCATAAAGCCTTATATTTGTATTGGCTTTATAGTCCACTATTTCATGTATTCCATTTAAATGTTCAATCATAATAAACTCTCCCTTATAGTTATTTAAGTATTATAAGATCTAATGATTAGTAAGCAGATGGGGGCATAGTACTATAGTGGTGGTATCAAGAAATAAAAACAATAGAGTAAGTATAGTAAAAGTACAAATAAGTATAGGGGATTATGTGTAAATTAAGCAAAATAAACAGGTTAGTATAGTATGAGATATAGTTTTTGAAAAGGAATATAGTCAGTTTGCATATAAATGTAGCAATAATTAATAATTATATGGCAATTATTGAGTAGTAGATAGTATAATGCCTTGTTAAAATAAATAATATAAAATCTTCATTTAGTAATAAATAAAGTTTTTAAGGGGGAAAACGATATGAGAAAGAAATTTATATTGGCGTTATTAAGTACTTCTATATTAACAACTTTATTAGGGGGATGTAAAGTTTCTACTGATACAGGAGCTACTGGCAATGCTGGTGCCACAGAAACAGCTAAAGCCACAGAGACAACAAGTGAAGCTACGGGAAATGAAGAAGAAATCACTTGGATGTTCTGGGATGATTTAAATGCTACAGAAGACTTAATTACCAAAGGCTATAAAGACGTTATTGATCGATTTAATGAAGAATACAAAGGTAAATATCATGTAAATGTTATTACAACAAACCTTGAAGAATATGATACAAAATTAAATGCCTTAGTTGCTGCAGGAAATACACCAGATGTATTTATTTGTAACCCAGGCCCTAACTTAACACAATATGTAGAGTCAGGGGTAGCACAAGACTTAACAGATATCCTAAAAAATGAAGAAAGTGAATGGTATGGCACTTTCAACGATGGTATTTTTGAAAGAATTACATATGATGATAAGATTATGGCAATACCAACATGCTTTGCAGCAGCTTGTGTATTCTATAACACAGAAATCTTTGATAAAGCTGGGGTACAACCACCAGAAACATTTAATGAAATGTTAGATGTATGTCAAAAGATTAAAGATGCAGGTTATGCACCTATCTCTTGTTCAGCTAGTACAGCTTGGTGTTTATCAATGGTAGCTGGTTACTTATGTGATCGTGAAGGTGGCCCAGATAATTTAGAAGGCATTACAAATGGTACACTTGATTGGACAAGTGAAAGCTTCGTAAAAGCAGCTACTGACCTTAAAGAATTATCTCAATACTTCCAAGAAACAGCAGTTGGTGATTCTAACGATCAAGCAACAGCTAACTTCTATAATGGAGAAGCTGGTATGTTAATTCAAGGTTCTTGGGCAATTGGTCAAATCAATGGTAACAACCCAGAATTTGAAGATAAATGTGGTGTATTTAGATTCCCAGCAATAGAAGGTGGTGCAGATCCTAACCGTATGATTGTAAAAACAGATAACCTTGTAATGAGTTCTAAAACAGAGCATAAGGATGCTTGTATTGCGTTAATGAAAGAGTTCACAAACGAGACATCTCAAAAATATGTTGCAGAAGTTGGTGGAAAGATTCCTGTAACAAATGTAGAAGTAGATTATGAAAAAGCTCCAAAACAATTATCTTATATTCAAGATATCTTAAAAGATACAACAGGTACATTTGGTTTCTATAATGAATCTCTTGCAAGCGTAGAAGCTGGAGATACATTTGATAACGCAATGGTAGAAGTATTCCTTGGTACTGCAACACCAGAACAAGCAGTTCAAAAAATCCAAGATTACTATGATAAGAATGTAAGAAAATAAAAGTTTTTATAAATATGGGGTGAATAACCCCATATTTATATTATAGATTAGATGGTAAGGGAGGTTTTGTTATGGATAAGCTTTTAAGAAATAAAAAGGCAATAGCTGTATTTATTGCACCAGCCTTCATCTTATTTACACTTGTTTTATTCATTCCAGTTGTCCAAGTAGTTTATTATTCACTTTGTGACTATGGTTCATTAACTAAACCAGAGTTTATCGGATTTGACAACTACGTTAAATTATTTACTGAAGATCAGACAATGTTAATTGCATTGAAGAACTCATTCTTCTTTATGATATTCTCAGTAATTTCACAGCAGATCATTGGATTATTGCTAGCAGTATTATTAACTAATATAAAAAAGGGAAGAAACTTCTTTAAAAATATATATTACCTCCCTTGTGTATTATCATCTGCAGCATTAGGTTTATTGTGGGCATTTTTATTTAATCCTAAAATGGGTATTAACCAAATCTTGGGTATATTTGGCATTAAAGGGCCACTATGGTTATCAGATATATCAGGATTTATTTGCTTACCAATGTGGGTTATTGCCTTTGTAGCATTATGGCAATATGTAGGTCAAAACATGATGCTTTATATGGCACAAATTATGAATATCTCAACAGATATATATGAAGCTTCTTATATTGATGGTGCTTCAAAAACTAAAGCATTTTTCTATGTCACATTACCACTTATTAAGCCAATGATGATTACATCAATATCATTAAACTGTATTGGTTCATTAAAATTCTTCGATTTAGTTTACAACATGACTCAAGGTGGACCAAATCATAACTCAGAGGTATTAGCAACACATTTATATCAACAAGGATTTAAATACTTTAAATATGGTTATTCTAGTGCAATAGCTGTAGTATTACTTATACTTTGTTTATTAGTAACATTCATTGTTAATAAATGCATTAAGATTGAGAATTACGAGATTTAAGGGGGAATGAGATATGAAGCGTATACAAATTACACCCAATAATGAATTAGCTCAAGTTAAAAGCAAAAAAGCTATTTCTCCAACGCAAGTAATCATATACTTTTTCCTAATCTTATTAGTTTTAGTTTATGTATTTCCACTCTTATGGATGGTAAGTGTATCTTTAAAAACTAATGCAGAAGTTATGAGGTCACCTTTTGCACTTCCTGAAGTTGTACAATTAGGAAACTATATATTTGCTTGGACAGTAGGTAACTTAGGAATAGCGACATTAAACTCAGTTATCGTTTGTGGTATAGCACTTTTAGTCAGCTTAATTTTTGGTGCTATGGCAGCTTTCGCAATCGCAAGAATGAAATGGAAAATTTCTAAGTCTATGATGTCTTATTTCTTGATCGGTATGATGGTTCCTGTTCACTGCGTACTTATTCCTTTATTTGTACGTTTTACAAAATTAGGACTTACAGATTCATTAATAGGACTTATTATTCCATACATAGCATTCGCTTTACCAATGACAATATTCTTATTAGTAGGTTTCTTTAAAAGCATGCCTGGTGAAATATTTGAGGCAGCATGTATTGATGGATGTAATATTTATCAATGTTTCCTAGAAATAGGTTTACCACTTGCTAAAACAGGAATGTTCGTTTCAGGGTTAATGACTTTTGTAGGAAACTGGAATGAATTATTACTTGCAATGGTATTTATATCTGATCCAAATAAAAAGACGCTCCCAGTAACATTAACTTACTTCGTGGGACCATATGCAACAAACTATGTACAAATGTTTGCAGCCATTATTATAGCTATTGCACCAAGTATCGTTGTATATTGTTTATTCAGTAATCAAATTGTAGAAGGATTAACAGTAGGGGCAGTAAAAGGTTAATAGATTAAAATTGATACAGTAAGGGCCATGGATTATTAAAGTAATTTAAAATCCATGGCTTTTTCATGTGATAAAAAGAAAGAAGATATAGATTTAGCAAAAAAGATAATTTTTTTAAAAAATATGTTGACATATATACAAAAGTGAGTTATTATATATAACGTTCGTGGTAGAAATATTATCAAGAATAATTTTTAAATTTTTTATATTCTGTAAAACAAGCAGACTTAGTTGGAACTAAGCAAAAGCAATCTCTGGAATCAGA
>CALGWE010000652.1:0-1257 GCA_937935915.1 uncultured Clostridia bacterium | reverse complement strand
TATCGTTATAGTACCCATATGCGTCCCAATTCTTTGGTAGTAGAGATTGGGGCACAAACTAATACAGGAGAAGAAGCCATTAATTCAGTAGAGCCTTTAGCAGATATATTAGCAAAAGTATTGCAAAAAGATTGATACAAAAACAAATGCTATGCTATAATGAAACGAAAAGATTAGACAAAAGAAATAAGGAGGGGCAAAATGTCTCTTTCAAAGCAAGAAAAAATAAGAAATTTTTGTATTATCGCCCATATCGATCATGGTAAAAGTACACTAGCTGATAGAATTATTCAGATGACAGGAACTTTAACTGAGAGAGAAATGCAAGCACAAGTTTTAGATAACATGGATTTAGAGCGTGAACGTGGTATTACAATCAAATCACAAGCTGTACGTCTTGTTTATAAAGCTCAAGATGGCGAAGAGTATATTTTTAACTTAATTGATACACAAGGACACGTAGACTTTAACTATGAGGTATCACGAAGCTTAGCAGCTTGTGAAGGTGCCATCTTAGTAGTAGATGCTGCCCAAGGTATCGAAGCACAAACACTCGCTAACGTATACTTAGCATTAGAGCATGATCTTGAAATTATGCCAGTTATTAATAAAGTAGATCTTCCAAGTGCAGATCCAGACCGCGTAAAAGCAGAAATCGAAGACATTATTGGTCTTGATGCATCAGATGCACCACTCATTTCAGCTAAAACAGGTCTCAATGTAGAAGATGTACTTGAACAAATCGTAAAAGTAGTGCCAGCGCCAAAAGGAAATGCAGATGCACCACTTCAAGCATTAGTATTTGACTCTTTATACGATCCATATAAAGGTGTTATCATCTTCTGCCGTGTTAAAGAAGGTCAAGTTAAAAAAGGCATGAAAATCCGTATGATGGCAACAAATGCGGAATTTGATGTTGTAGAAGTAGGAACATTTGGTGCAGGACAATTCAGACCTAAAGAAGAAGGGCTTATGCCTGGTGAAGTAGGTTACATTACTGCAAGTATCAAAAATGTACAAGATACACGTGTAGGGGATACAGTAACAGATGCGAACAATCCAGCTGCAGAGGCACTTCCAGGATACAAACAAGTTAACCCAATGGTATACTGTGGTCTTTATCCAGCAGATGGAGCAAAATATGGAGATCTTCGTGATAGTTTAGAAAAATTACAACTTAACGATGCGGCTCTTGTATTTGAACCAGAAACATCTATAGCTTTAGGATTTGGTTTCCGTTGTGGATTCTTAGGACTA
>CALGWE010000651.1:0-1257 GCA_937935915.1 uncultured Clostridia bacterium | reverse complement strand
CTGCCATAACTGGTTGTATATTTTTAAAGTCATGCGTTGTACGTTCTTTAAGTGCTGCTTTCAATGAACGTAAACGAATACGCGCTGCCCCTAAACTGCTTCCTTCATCAATTTTAATATTGGTATAGGTTTTACCTGCTGCATATAAAAGGCGTTGCACTTCATCTGTTGTAATGGCATCGATACCGCAGCCAAAAGAAGTCAGTTGCACAAGTTCCACATTTGGATAAGTAATGGCTACTTTGGCTGCACGATATAAACGTGAATGATAACTCCATTGATTCACGACTTGAAGTTCTTCATTTGATAAATCAGCTAAATGGGCCACGCTATCTTCTGTCACAACAGCCATGCCTAATGTATTAATGAGTTTATCAATCCCATGATTGATTTCTGGGTCAATATGATATGGGCGACCACTTAAAATAATCGTTATCATTTGATTTGCTTTTGCTTCTTCTAAAATTGCAGCAGCCTTTAAACGTATTTTTTCTTTAAACTGCCATTGTGCTGTATGAGCGAGTGTAATAGCCTTTTGCATCTCACCTTTTGAAATCTTAAAATCAGAAAACGTTTCTAAAAGTGTCTTACATAATTTCTGATCATTACGCAGTGTAATAAATGGATTCATATACTTAATTTGTGAAATGCCTGTGATATTATGACGGACTACTTCTGGATAAGACGTTACAACAGGACAGTTAAAGTTGTTAGCATTTTCACAATTCTTTTCTTCTTCATATGTAATACATGGATAGAAAATGTATTTAAGACCTTTTTTGAGCAAACTCTCAATATGTCCATGCACCATCTTCGCTGGATAACAAGCTGTTTCTGAAGCAATGGATTCTAAACCTGTTTCATATAATGCTTTGGAAGATTCATCTGATAACACCACTTCAAATCCTAATTTAGCAAATAGTGTTGCCCAGAATGGATAGTTCTCATACATGTTTAATACCATAGGTATTCCGATTTTACCACGTAAGTTAGGATTCACAACTTCTGGGATATAATTTCTAAGGGCTTTATATTTATAAGCGACTAAGTTTGGCATTTTCCTCGAAGCTTTAACCTCACCTAACCCTCTTTCGCAACGATTTCCTGAGATGAAACGTTTACCATTGCTAAATCGGTTAATCGTTAATTGACAGTTATTTGAACATTTTTTACAACGTGCCTGTGTAGTAACCATTTGTGGTGTGTCATCTGCTTGTGGCATCATTAATGTAGTTGGTACTTTATCTCGCTTGAAAG
>CALGWE010000650.1:0-2054 GCA_937935915.1 uncultured Clostridia bacterium | reverse complement strand
AGACCGTACAGCTTTAGGTGAACAGGCACAAGATGTATTTAAGGAAGTTAAGATAGAAGAATTAATGACTTTAGATGAAATTTATAATATTAAGGGTCTAGAAGAAAAAGAGATTGATAAAGAAACGAGAATTCATGTGGCAACAGTTCAAAGTTTAGTCAAACGCATTATGTATAATGAAACAGATACTATGCCTGCTATATCTGACTATGACTTAATTGTTATTGATGAAGCACATAGAGGGTATATATTAGATAAAGAAATGAGTGAAGATGAATTACTTTATCGTAACCAAGAGGATTATGTAAGTAAATATCGCACAGTCATTGATTATTTTGATGCCACAAAGGTAGCACTTACAGCTACCCCTGCTCTGCATACCACTGAAATATTTGGGAAACCTGTATTTAGTTATACTTATCGTGAAGCAGTTATTGAAGGTTATTTAGTAGATCACGATGCCCCACATATTATTAAAACCAAGTTAAGTACAGAAGGGATTAACTATAATATAGGAGACATTGTACCTATTTATGACCCAGTAACAGGAGAGATTACTAATAGTGATGCTTTAGAAGATGAATTGAAATTTGATGTAGAGAAGTTTAATAGACAAGTAATTACAGAGAATTTTAATCGTACAGTTCTTACGGAAATTGCTAAGGATATTAATCCAGAAGGAGAAGAAAAAACATTAATTTTTGCTGTAGATGATACACATGCTAATCTTATTGTAAAAATATTAAAAGAGATTTATGAAGGCTATGGCATAGATAGTGAAGCTGTTATGAAAATTACAGGCTCAGTAGGTGGGGGTAATAAGAAAAAAGTATTAGAGGCTATTAAACATTTTAAAAATGAAAAGTATCCTAATATAGTCGTGACAGTAGACCTTTTAACAACGGGAATTGATGTGCCAGAGATTACAAACCTAGTCTTTTTAAGACGTGTTAAATCCAGAATTTTATTTGAACAAATGTTAGGCCGTGCCACACGTTTATGTCCTAGTATAGGAAAAACACACTTTGAGATTTATGATGCAGTAGGGGTTTATGAATCACTCAAAGCAGTAAGTACTATGAAACCAGTCGTAACAAATACAAGTGCAAGCTTTGAAGATCTTTTAAAGGGATTAGAAGTATTGGACACAGAGGAAAAACAAAAAAATCAAGTAGATATGATTATTGCCAAGCTACAACGTAAAAGTAAGCGAATGAATAATGAACTACTAGAACAATTTGCAAGTTTAACCGAAGGGCAATCACCAAAAAGATTTATGGAAAAGCTAAGAAATATGCCACCACAAGAAGCAAAAGCTTATCTTGAAAAGACAAAGAAGGTATTTGAAATCTTTAATGAAGGAACAACTGGTGGGGGTAGTAGACCTGTAGTTATTTCTGATAAAATAGACGTGCTACATTCTCATACAAGAGGATATGGTAATGGGGTAAAACCAGAGGATTATTTGGAGGAGTTTAAACAGTTTATCACAGAAAATATGAATCAAATAGCAGCCCTTAATATTGTATGTACAAGGCCAAGTGAGCTTACGAGAGAAACACTTAAAAGTCTAAAACTAGAATTAGATAGACATCACTTTACAGAAAAGCAGCTTAATACAGCATGGCGCGAACTTAAAAATGAGGACATCGCTGCTGATATTATCAGCTTCATTCGTCAGCAAGCTTTAGGTACAACGCTGATAAGCCATGAAGCACGCATTAAAAATGCTATGGAGAAGGTTAAGAAAAACCATACCTTTAAAAAAATGGAACTTGATTGGTTAAATCGTATTGAAACATACCTTTTAAATGAAAGCGTGCTTTCTAAAGAAAGCTTTGATACAGGTGCTTTTAGAAATCAAGGTGGTTTCAAACGCATTGATAAAATATTTGGCAATCAATTAGAAGAACTTATACAAGAAGTAAATACTTATTTATATGACGATAGGAGTATATCATGACAAATCAAGAAATTGTATCAAAACTATGGAATCTGTGTAACGTATTAAGAGATGATGGGATTACTTATCATCAATACGTAACAGAGCTGAC
>CALGWE010000649.1:0-10901 GCA_937935915.1 uncultured Clostridia bacterium | reverse complement strand
TTTCTCTTATAGCTTTATATAAGTTTTATTTGTTAAGTTTAACTTATATTTATTATATCTTATTAATTGTCACTCTTCAATTTTTTAAGCTCACGTAACACATTCTTAATATAAGCTAACAACTCTTTCTTAGGCACATCTTGTACAAGTATTTTAATCATCGCTTCTTTACCTGCTACAAACTTCATATCTCCACGGTAAGAAGCTACAATTTCAGGAATCAACTCTGCATTTAAACTTGCATTTTCTTTGAATTTAAAAGTAACAATTTTTTGATTTTCTGATACAAGTGTCATATATAAATCATGGGCCATAGCTTTAATTATAGCAATATCTAATAAATTATAAACCGATTGTGGAATATTTCCATAGCGATCTTCTATTTCCTCGATAACATCCATATATTCATTTTCTGTTTGGATAGAAGCAATTCTCTTGTAAATATCAAGCTTTTGTACTTCATCTGGTATATAGCTATTTGGAATATAGGCATTAATCTTAATCTCAATAGTTGTCTCAAACTCTTCTTCGGTGATTTCACCTTTTTCTTCATTTACCGCTTCACTAAGCATCTTACAATACAAGTCATATCCTATACTTTCCATATGTCCATGTTGCTGTGCACCCAAAAGATTTCCTGCGCCACGGATTTCAAGGTCACGCATAGCGATTTTAAATCCTGCACCTAACTCTGTAAACTGCTTAATTGCTTGAAGCCTCTTTTCAGCAATTTCTTTAAGAACCTTATTCTTTTGATACATTAAATACGCATAACCCATTTTATTAGAACGTCCTACACGTCCGCGAAGCTGATAAAGCTGACTAAGTCCCATGCGGTCTGCATCATTCATAATGATTGTATTAGCATTAGGAATATCTAGACCCGTTTCAATAATCGTTGTACATACTAGGACATCAATTTCATACTCAATGAAGGATAGCATAATCTTCTCAAGCTCACGTTCACTCATTTGACCATGTGCAAAAGAAACTCTAGCATGTGGAATAAGCCTTTGAATCTTCATAGCTTCTTCTTCAATGTTTTTAACCTGATTATGAAGATAATAAACTTGCCCACCACGGCCAAGCTCCCTATTAATGGCATCTTTAATAAAGTCCTCACTATATTCAATAACATAGGTTTGTACTGGTTTTCGTTCAAGGGGGGCCTCTTCTAAAACACTCATCTCACGTATCCCAATAAGACTCATATGCAGTGTTCTTGGAATAGGTGTAGCCGTTAAATTCATAACATCTACCTGTGTGCGCATTTGTTTTAGTCTTTCTTTATGAGTTACACCGAAGCGCTGCTCCTCATCTATGATGACAAGACCTAAGTCTTTGAACTTCACATCTTTAGATAGTAGTCTATGAGTTCCTACAACGATATCCACTCGCCCACTTGCAAGGCCTTCAATAGTTTGTTTGACTTGTTTAGCTGTACGGAATCTAGATAAAAGTTCTACATTAATTGGATAATCCGCCATACGCTCAGCAAATCGTTTATAATGTTGCTGTGCTAAAATAGTCGTTGGCACCAAATAGGCTACCTGCTTATTGCTTTGTACGGCTTTAAAAGCTGCACGTATAGCAACCTCTGTTTTGCCATAACCAACATCCCCACAAATTAAGCGATCCATAATACGGTCACTTTCCATATCCTTCTTAACATCTTCTATAGCTTCTAATTGATCATCTGTTTCTTCATATGGAAACATCTCTTCAAATTCTCTTTGCCATACATTATCAGGATCATATTTAAAACCACGACTATATTGTCTTTGGCTATATAGCTTAATAAGATCCTTGGCAATATCTTTAATGGCACTTTTAACCTTTGCTTTAGATTTACGCCACTCAGAGCCACCTAATTTGCTTAGTTTAGGTGCTTTTCCCTCTGCCCCTACATACTTTTGAACCATATCCATTTGATTGATGTTAACGTAGAGAATATTATTATCTGCATACTCTATTTTTAAATTATCCCGACTAATCCCTTCAAATACAATCTGCTCAATGCCTTTGAATACACCAATTCCATGCATTTCATGTACAACATAATCTCCTGGTGTCAATTCTAAGAAACTTTGTATTTTAGCGCCACTATATTTCTTCTTGAGCTTTTTAGGTTTCTTATCTTGTCCAAATAAGTCTTTATCTGCTACGATATGCCAGTTTAAATCTTTATAATAAAAGCCTTTTTCAAGTGCTCCTTTATATAATAGAATCTGTCCTGGTAATACACCTTCTTCAGGATTTTCTGTCTGACTTACTGTAAGCCCGCGTTCTTCTAGCACATCGCTAAGGCGTTGCATTTTAGCACGCATACCACATAAAATCATGACTCTTTCGTGGTCTTCTTTCCACTTCTTTAGGTCTTCTTCTAATATATCCACATTACGATATACATTACTATGTTCATATACATCCAAAGGCATATTAAAATCTACTGGAAAGTCTTTTTCACTGGCTTCAAACTTCATTAAATATACTTTTTTAAGATGTTCTAAACGATTAGCAATGGCTTCATACTCAAAAATCAACTCTATTTGCTTTGGTAAAATATGACCATAGTCTAAACGATCCTTCATACTTTCACGGTATTCAAATAAAGTACGTTCACTTTTATCTTTGGTTTTAACAGGCTCATCAATAAAAACAAGTGTATCCTTTGGCAAATAATCTAAAATAGATACCATTTCTAAATCCGTATATGGTACATATAATTCCAGTCCTTTAGGGCTAATATCATTTTCAATTTGCTCAATAGCTTCCTCCACTTGTTCTTTGATTTTATCCACGCTATCTCTCTTACCTTCTTCTCGCAATCTCTTTACAACATTTTGAAGGTCCTCTCTAATAGCTGGTACAGCATCTCTTAACAAAGCAGGGGCAAAGACAATTTCTTGATTTGGTACAATCAAAAGTTCTTCAACCTTTTCTATAGAGCGCTGTGTCTGTACATTGAAACTACGAATTGAATCTATTTCATCATCCCAAAGTTCAATACGATAAGGCTCATCCATAGTTGGTGGATAAATATCAATAATTCCTCCTCTTATGGCAAACTGTCCCATACTTTCCACACGCCCTACTCGCTCATAACCTATTTGTACCAGATTACTTTGAAAAGCAGTAATGTTTATAACTTCTCCCACTTTTATACGTTTACAATAAGACTGCCATGTTGCTTTTGGTGAAAGTGGGTTTAATAGCGATTGTACTGGAATAATTAAAGTAATATCTTCTTCATTATTAAGCGCTTCAATAACACGAATACGTGCAGATGTAATATCCATACTATGCACATCTGCATTATAAAAAAGAATATCCCTTGAAGGATAGGTATACACCTTTTCCTTACCTTTAAGTGCGGACAAGTCTTCAAATATTCTCTTTGCACTGACTTCATCATAAGTAATAACTACAGTTGGAAGGTTTGTAAATTCACTTACCCCATAAACAAAATGACCTTTACATGCATCTACCATATTTGTAACCTTTACATTAGCCACCTTATTACTTTGAAGTAAATTCAACATTTCTTCCATACCAGAAAGTTCTTTTAAAGGCCCTATAAGCCCTTTATATTTATACGCCACGATTTATCACCATCTTATTTTTTGTTATATAAATTCATAGCCTTATTAATATCAGCTGTTACCATACATTCTACGGCTTTTACAACATCATTAAGTTTAGGTCCAATAATTTTCATATCATCTTCTGAAAATCTACCTAATACATAATTGGCAAGATCCCAACCTGGTGGCTTTTGTCCTACACCCACTTTGATTCTAGGAAATTCTTGTGTATTCATATGTGCAATAATGCTTTTAATACCATTATGCCCACCTGCACTACCATTGGCGCGAATACGAATTTGTCCTACATCTAATGAAATATCATCATAAATAACAATTACATCCTCATTATTTAATTTTTGAAAATCCATACATGCACGAATAGCCTCACCACTTAAATTCATAAATGTTTGAGGCTTCATTAAAATAACACGTTCACCGCCTATTCTACCTTCTCCAATAAGCGCTTTATATTTATTTTTATTAACTTGTATATTATACGTTTCTGCAAGGCTATCTATAACCTCAAATCCAATATTGTGACGAGTTGTTGCATATTGCATCCCTGGATTACCAAGTCCTACTATTAACTTCATATATTCCTCCAAATTTTTCTATTTGCAAATTTTCTTTCTCTTTATCATAGCACGATTTCATGCTATTTTCCAATTTATAGCTTTACCTATAAAACATTTTATAATTTCAGTATGAGATTTTCCATCCTTCTCTATGCCTCGTAATTATTTCCTAGGAACACAAAAAAATCACCCCATAGGGGGTGATTTTAAACTTTACTAATCAAATAATTTAGATACTGATAAATCTTCGTGAATACGTCTAATAGCATCAGCAAAGATAGGTGCTACTGAAATCTCTTTGATTTTGCTAATTTTCTTTTCTTCTGGAATAGCAATTGTGTTAAGAATTACAAGTTCTTCAATAGCTGAAGCTTCGATTCTTTCCATTGCTGGACCAGAGAGAACTCCGTGTGTACAACAAGCATAAACTGCTGTTGCTCCTCTTTCTTTAAGCGCATTTGCTGCATTACAAATTGTTCCTGCTGTGTCAATCATATCATCTACTAAAATTACACGTTTACCAGAAACATCACCAATGATATTCATAATTTCAGATACATTAGCTTTTGGTCTTCTCTTATCAATAATAGCAAGAGGTATATCTAATTTAGTTGCAAAAGATCTAACTCTTCCCACACTACCAAGGTCTGGTGATACAGCTACAACATCATCTACATGTTCACCTAATTTATCTGCATAGTATTTTGTTAAAAGTGGCATTCCTACTAAGTGATCCACTGGAATGTTGAAGAATCCTTGAATTTGTGCACAGTGTAAGTCCATTGTAAGTACTCTATCTGCACCAGCAGTTTGAAGAATATCTGCTACTAATTTTGAGCTAATTGGATCTCTGGCTCTAGTTTTTCTATCTTGTCTTGCATAACCATAGTATGGAAGTACTGCTGTGATACGTCCTGCTGAAGCACGTTTCATCGCATCAATCATAATTAATAATTCCATAAGGTGTTCGTTAGCTGGTGTTGATGTTGGTTGAATGATATAAACATCTGTACCACGTACCTTTTCATCAATTTTAACGCTAATTTCACCATCACTAAATTTCATAACTTCTGATTTACCAAGAGTAACATCTAATTTTTGAGCAATCTCTTGGGCAAGTACTGGATGCGCGTTACAAGTAAACACTTTAATATCAGTGTAATTTCTAATCATTTGAGTTAGTCCTCCTTCAATATAACGACCATGTTTTCCGCAAACATTATACCACGATTGTATACAAAATGCAAAGTATACAATTTATTTTCGTGACAATATACCATGTTTTAACCTATTTTTGGCGTTTTTTTGTAACCCATTCTAGTTTATTTTCTTGTTTTGCACGTGCTATTGCCAAACTATTTTTAGGAACTGTGTCAGTTATTGTTGAACCTGCTGCAGTATAAGCATTGTCTTCTACTGTTACTGGTGATACAAGGTTTGTATTGCATCCAATAAATGCATTATCTCCAATTGTAGTACGATGTTTCTTTTGACCATCATAGTTTACAACTACTGTACCACAACCAAAGTTAACATTAGACCCTACATCTGCATCTCCTACATAAGTAAGGTGAGAAATCTTTGTACCATCACCAATATTAGCGTTTTTAATTTCTACGAAATCTCCAACTTTAATATTTTTACCAATATGTGAATTTGGTCTAATGTAAGCAAATGGTCCTACATGTGTACCTTCATCTACGAAGCTATCTAAGATTACACTAATTTCTACATCTACATTATCTTTAAGCTCTGCATTTTTGAGTTTTGAATTATAACCAATATGACAACCTTCACCAATAACTGTTTTGCCTTCTAACATACAACCCGGTTCAATAATTGTATCTTTACCGATTACAACTTCTGGGCAGATATATGTGTTATTAGGATCAACAAGTGTTACCCCATTTGCCATATGTTTTGCATTAATACGTTGTTTCATTACTTCTGTTACTGCTGCGAGTTGAATTCTAGAATTTACGCCTGCAATATCATCTCTTTCTTCTGTTGCTACAGCATCTACAAGATGTCCTTCATTACGTAAAATCTCAATTGTATCTGTAAGATAATACTCGTTTTGTGCATTATCATTTGTAATCTTTGATAAAGCATCATTTAATAATTTACCGTTAAATACATACATTCCGCCATTGATTTCTTGAATTTGTTTTTCCTCTTCACTAGCGTCTTTTTGTTCAACAATTTTTAATAAATGACCGTTTTCATCTCTTACGATACGACCATATCCTGTTGGATCATCCATAATCGCTGATAATACTGTTAATGCATTATTTTGACTTCTATGGAATGCTAACATTTTCTCTAAAGTTTCACCTGTGATAAGTGGCGTATCTCCACATAAAATAAGCACTTCATCTGCATCTTCAATAAACTCTTTAGCTTGCATAACAGCATGCCCTGTTCCTAATTGTTCTTTTTGAAGCACATATGTCATATTTTCTCCAAGTTTAGCTTTAATATTCTCTGCTTTATGTCCAATAATAATACATACTTCCTCTACACCTACATATTTTGCTGCTTCAATAGGATATTCTACAAGGGACTTACCAAATACTGTATGGAGTACTTTAAGTTCATTTGATTTCATACGTGTTCCTTGACCAGCTGCAAGTATTAATGCTTTTGTTCTCATTTTACTCTTCCTTTCACGTTTCTATTCCTTTTGTATTTTCTCATCTTATTATAATTTATGCAATACTTATATAATCATCCTTATGCATTCACTTAAATTATAGTCTGGCATAAAAAAAGATGCTGTAACTCATTACAACATCTTTTAAGTATCAATTATTCTTGAATATCTAAATCATTTTCATCTGCAATAGCAACTTCATCAGATAATAAAATCATTTCATATTTTTCAAGTACTTGATTTTGGATGCGATCTCTTGTTTCTGAATTAATAGGATGAGCTATGTCTCTAAATTCCCCATCAAGTGTTTTACGACTTGGCATAGCAATGAAACGTCCTTTGTCACCTTCGATAACTTTGATATCATGAACAACAAATTCATTATCAAATGTTACTGATACAACGGCTTTCATTTTTCCATCTTTATTAATTTTTCTTACTCTGATATCTGTAATTTCCATGAGCAAATCCTCCCTGTTTTTATCTAGTGCCTTTTGTCGGCTATCCTATTTATATATCTATTATTATTTGAATTATAAATTATTTTCAATAAATAGTCAATATTTTTTTCTTTTGCTTCATAATTCCATAATGCATCTATTTTATTTAACTATAAGCAAACCTTTTTTCGTCATTTTTTATGCATTTTATACAATATTTCTCTTTTCAAGTAAAATAATCTTATCTTTCGTACCAATTACTTTTTGACCATCAGATACAAAAACTTGCTTATCTAAAATCGCATTTTCGATGACACAACCCTTACCAATTGTTGCACCTTCCATTATAATAGAGTTCTTTACAACAGAACCTTCACCAATGAATACTCTTCTAAAGAGCACAGAACTCTCAACTTGTCCATTAATAATATCACCACCACTAATAATGCTATTAGAGATAGTAGATTGCGCATTAAATTTAGCTGGTGGTTCATCCTTAGCCTTTGTTGAAATGTATGGATATTCATTAAAGAATAATCCACGTACTTCTGGTGTTAAGAAGTCCATATTAAGATGATAAAATTCAGGAATATCCCTAATTCTTCTCCAATATCCTTCATAACGGTAACCATAAATTTTTAATTTTTTACGATAACGCATAACGATATCGTTAACAATGCTATATCGACCATCTGCTTCTAGTTCCTCAAGTAATCTAATAAGAAGCTCTCTCCCGATTACATATTCCCCGAGTGATACAGTTGTATATTGAGGATCTAGTGGTTTTTCTTCAAACTCTATCATTCTGTCATTTTCATCTAATCCAATGACACCATAATCTTGCACTTCGTAAGTTTTCATATCCTTACAAATAATAGTTATATCAGAACCTTTTTGTTCATGATACTTAATTACCTTCTCATAATCTATTTTATATATTTCTTCACCTGAAGTGATTACAACATATGGTTCATTACTTTTCTTAAGGAACTCAATGTTTTGGAAGATACTATCTGCAGTTCCTCTAAAACCAAAAGCATCTTGACTAGACATATTTGGTGTAAATAAGAAGAGGCCTGTCTTTTTTCTTCCGAAATCCCACCATTTAGATGACCCAATATGGTCAGCAAGTGATCTTGCACTATATTGGGAAATAACTGCTACTTTTTTAATACCTGAGTTACTTAAGTTACTAAGCGCAAAGTCAATAGAACGGTATGAGCCACCAATTGGCATAGCCGCTACATTTCTTTGTTTTGTAAGTACACCAAGTGTTGTTCTTTTTCCACCTGCTAATACAATACCTATAGCTCTCATTTCATTCCCCCCTTACACAATTAATGAATGCCCACTTTCTAATACTCCATCTAAGTAATGTTCTTCTAATGTATGCCCACCTACTTCACAGTTCTTACCAATTGTGACATTAGCAGGTACGATTGTATTATCACCAATAACAGTGATACCACTTGAGTAAATACGTGCTTTAGTAATATGTGGCACATTTTCCCCTACACCAATTACTGTATTCTCTCCAATCTCTGATTTCTCAGATATAATACATTTATCAAGTTGTGCACCTTTTCGAATAATAGTCTCAGCCATAATGATTGAATTCCTTATAACTGCACCTTCTTCAATGATTACCCTTGGCCCTAATACTGAATTATGTACTTCCCCATAGACCTCACACCCCTCTGATACAAGGGATTGACTGACTTTTGCACCTTCACCTATATATTGAGGTAATTGATGCTCAATATTTGTATAAATTTTCCAAAACTCATCATATAAATTGAATACAGGTACTGTTTCTGTAAGTTCCATATTAGCTTTCCAATAAGCTTCAATTGTTCCGATATCACGCCAGTAATCATTGAATTTATAAGCATATACATTCTTTTCACTATTAATCATATCTGGAATAATATGTTTACCAAAATCGCTTGCTTCATGAATAGTATTATCTTTGATTAAAGCTTTTTTAAGTACATCCCATGTAAAGATGTAGATTCCCATTGATGCTAAATTGCTCTTTGGCTTTTCTGGCTTTTCTTCAAATTCAACAATTCTTCCTTCATCATTAGTCTTCATAATACCAAACTGATTTGCAATATCCATTGGAACTTCAATAACTGCAATTGTAGCATCCGCATTATTTTTCTTATGTTCTTCAAGCATTGCACTATAATCCATTTTATAAACATGGTCTCCTGAAAGAACCAAAATATATTCTGGGTTATATTCATCTATATATCGAATATTATGATATATAGCATTTGCTGTTCCTGAATACCAAGAACCTTCATTTCCTTTTACGAATGGTGGTAACACTGTTACCCCACCATTTCTTCTATCTAAATCCCAAGGTATACCAATACCTATATGTCTTGTAAGAAGAAGTGGTTCATATTGCGTAAGTACCCCAACTGTATCAATACCTGAGTTAATACAGTTGCTTAGTGGAAAGTCTATAATTCTATATTTTCCACCGAACATTACAGCAGGTTTAGCAATCTGCTTAGTTAGAATGCCTAACCTGCTACCTTGTCCACCAGCTAAAAGCATGGCGATCATCTCTTTTTTATTCATGCAATCCCTCCTAACTATTCATAAGTGCAATTTTAGAATAAGTTTGAATTCATTTATGCATAAATATATTAACATTTTACCAATTTTTTTACAATATTCAATTTATATATTATTATCTAAAAATTTATATAATTTAAACAGACTTTATTATGCAGTTTTTATTTAGATTCCTGGATAAATACCTACCTCTTTAGTAATTTCATCTACAGCATCTAACCATAACAACGTTTTAAAGTCATTATATACTTTTTCTTCCGGTTGTTTGGTCGCCATAAGCACACCTACTCCTACTACTTCTGACTCAAATTCTTGCATTAAATCACAGATACCTTTCGCTGTTCCGCCACCTTTCATGAAATCATCGATAAATAATACTTTTGAACCTTTTTTAATCGCTTTTGTTGATAGGCACATTGTTTTAATACGGTGATTGCTATTTGTAATATAGTTCATGTGAATTACTGTACCATCTGTTAACTTACTTTGATTTCTTACAACAACCATTGGTTTATTAAGTACCATTGCTGTCATAAGGGCAATTGGAATACCTTTTGTTTCTACAGTAATAACGTAGTCAATTTCCACATCTTTGAATAGACTTGCTAAAGCAATCCCAATATTTTTAGAAATGCTAGGTGTATATAGAAGGTCATTTGTATAAATATACCCACCAGGAATAATACGATCTGAAGCATTAATATGCTCACATAATTCTTTTGTAAAGTTTTCCATTTGTTCTTTAGTCATAAGTGGATTATAATACACGCCACCTGCTGCTCCTGAAATTGTTTCAATAGCACCAATTTCATAATTAGTAAAGATTTCTCTAATCGTATCTAAATCTTCACTAATTGTTGACTTTGCACAGTTAAATAAATTACAAAAATGAGTTAATGTAAAAATTTTATTCGGGTTGTTCGTTAAAATATTAGTGATTACACTAATGCGATCATGTTTTTGTACTTTTTTCATTTGCTTTCTCCTTTGATTATTCCAAGTATAACGACATGTGCTAGTTAATCTTTAATTATGTAAAGGATAAATATGGTAATTA
>CALGWE010000648.1:0-2612 GCA_937935915.1 uncultured Clostridia bacterium | reverse complement strand
TGCAGGAAAAAGTACCAGAAGGGCTTGCTTTATTAGATGGGGTTCTTTCTGTAGATCATATTGGCAGTGTGTATTACATTGTGACTAAGGAATATAGCACAGGCCTTGTAAGTAAATTAAAGGACATGGGAGCTAGTTTAGTGGAGCCAATTGGCTTAAATCTTGAAGAAGTGTTTATTTATACTGCTAAGGCCAAACAACAAGAGGAAAGGAGAAATGCTTAATGAAGAACTTAAAAGCACTTATTAAAATAGAACGCACGCCTGTATTATTGATGGGGATTTATTTTCTAATCATTAATCTACTTGTAAGTATTGGCACACATATTTTCACAAGTATAGAACCTATTTTAATATTTTATATTGGCGGCATTTTGCTACTTGTCTATTTACAGTTTAAAAAGGATAAGAGTATAGAAATTGGACGTTTTATAAAAGCATTACCTTATACAAATGGTGAAAGAGCATTTGTGAAGATTGGTATGGGGCTTATGAGTTTTACAATTCCTTTCTTAATTTATACAGTAATAGTTTTTTGTATAAGGGCTTATTATACAGATTTATTTGGGGAGATATTCCGTGTTACGGCTTATGAAGAAATCGGTATTTATTTAAATCGTATCAGTGTATATGTAGGTGTTTTAAGTGTAACATATATACGTCTATTAATGATTTATCTCATTTTAATCACAGGTGAATATTTAATAAGTCATAATATTGGTAGCCTGGTTATAACAGTTTTATCTGCTATGGCACCTGCTTACTTATGGACCAGTATCACTTATGATTTAGATCGATATATTTATAAGACTGAAGTATATCCAATAGGTGAAATACCACATGGCATTGGCTATTATGTTTTAGAAATAACGAAGTGGCTGAGTGCGGTCTATACAAATTATATAGATACATGGCGTGGTGATATTAAGATTTCGGGTTCTGGATATTCAGTAAGTTATACCATAACAGACAAAGGAACCATTGTTGGACTTATTTATTTACTAATAGCTATTGTTTGTAGCTTAGTGATTGTAAGACAAGTAAAGAAACAACGTATCGAAAATGCAGATATTTTATTACCAGCTAAGGTGACACGATACATCTTTATTATAGGTGTTGCCGTATGTAGTGGATGTCTCCTACGTGATTTAGTAAAGTTAGGTTTAAATGAAGTTGTAATAGGCTATCCTAGAATGATTTTATATGTATTTTTAGTAATCGGATTAGGTGTAGGTGCATTTGTAGCAAGTAAGATTGCAAACATTGGTTATGAGCAGAAAAGGGAGGTGTAATGATGCATAAGAAATTGATTTTAGCATTATGTTTAAGTAGTTTTGTAATATTAGATACAGGATGTACAAATTCAGAAAGTTTATCTAAGACAGCTTTAATTAAAGGAACAAATCAGGAGTATATTACCTATGATTATAAAGAATGGAATAGGCTTTTGACAGAGGTTGAGGACTTAGATACAACCTATGAGGGAAGAGTTGTAGGGGTGAATCATTATTGGCCTGAGGATGAAATCCATAGTTCAACTTATACAGGGGAAAATGAGAGTTGTATAAGTATTTATAATGTAGATCATGCCATAGGTAAAAAAGCGTTAAATCTTGTAGTAGGTCAGTTGGGTGAGAAGGTTAATGAATTTGTGCAAGAAACAAGGGGCTTAACCGAAGCACAAGGGACTAAAATGAATACCTATAAAGAAGAGTTTTTAGTACATACTGGAGAGGTAGATGATTATAAGCTTGTAGGGACTAAGGGGAAGGATAGCATTGGACTTTACATTATGAAAGAGCCTTTTAAATTTAGAAATCAAGTGGATGAAGCATTTGTTAGCCAGTTTAAAACAGATAAGTTTTTATTAAAGGCTTATTCACAAGGAGCTAAAGAAAGTATGATTGAGCTTACAACTCCAAGTTATACCATGCGTATGAATGGTACAGATTTATATAATACTACGAGCTATTATCAACTTTTTAGAAATAATGAAAATAAGCTTACGAAAGCCCGTATGCTCATTAATGTATATAATCAAAATCCTATAGATCAGGAAGAATTTATACCACTTGAAAAAATCATAGCTTATTTAGGTGGGCAGCCAGATTTAGTAGAGCAGATACAAGAGGAAGTCGATCAGATCATTACAAATGATGATCAAGGTAAAGCTATGGGGTCAGGCAGCATTAAATGTACCATTAGAAAAAGAGATGCCTTTGGGGGAGCTAATGAGCGTTTAATTGAAGTGCTTGTGGAGTAAAAGTATATTTTCAGATTATCTGTTTTTGTATAAATTCATCTAAAATAAGGAAAAAATGTATTTGGATTGAAAGAGAAGATGTTTCCATGTATGATAGAACAAACGCATTAGAGAGCGTTGCACAGGAGGATTATTAATGAAAAAAATATTATTATTAGCAGGTATTTTAGCTGCTAGTTTAGTGACTGGATGTGGTGGGAGTAATGTTGTTAAAACCACTGAAATGCCACAGCTAGATACAAATTTATATGTTGGAATGGTAACAGACTCGGGTTCCATTGATGACAGATCATTTAATCAAGGTACATGGGAAGGGGTTTCTAGTGCAGTACGAAATGCCAAATACATTC
>CALGWE010000647.1:0-2805 GCA_937935915.1 uncultured Clostridia bacterium | reverse complement strand
ATTATAATACTCTCTTTTTTGATAGTCAATATCATTTATTATTATTTTTCATTTTATATTTTTTATCATTTATGCAAAAAAGTCCCTTATACAATATTTGTATAAGGGATTGTCTAGATATTTTAGGGTTAAAATTTAAATTGCTAGCTGGATAAATCCTATGGCTCCATACCTGCTACTAAAGCGCCATCATAGTATACTGCCATACCATTTTCATAAGAGAAATCATCTGATTGATTATAATTTGACCAATCTGCTTTTGCAAGACGTCCTTGAAGGATTAATTTAGTGCCTTGTGTTATAGCTGTTTTATCATTAAATTTAATTGATAAGCAATATTCACCATTTCCTAAGTTTACAATTTCACTCTTAACTGCACTTGTAAGTGCTACATACCATGGTGCTGTATTAAATTGTGCTGCACTGTGATCTACGTAAAGTGTTTGTGCTGGTGCATTAGCTTCTGTAAAGTAGTAACGCATTTCAAGTTTATTAAGATCTACAGCTTCACCATTATTTTTAACTTCTACACTAAGGTTAATGCTACTTGCTACTGGGCTGCCTTTTATCTCAGAAACTTCAAGAGATGCACTTACTTGTTTTACTGGTAATTTAACTGTTACTTCTTTTTCTACTTCTGCTTTTTCACCATTTGCATTAGTAGCTACTGCTTTTACAGTATATGTTTTAAGCCCATCTGCATTTATTGTTTCTTCATTAATAATCCAATCTGCACTTTCACCTTTACCAATAGATTTACCATTTACGAAGTATTCTACTGTACAATCTGATTCTGCATTTTCAGCCTTTGCGCTAAGTGTTACTGTTGCACCTTCTGTCGCATCAATAACATCTGCAAATTCGTTTGTGAATTCTACTTTCATAGCTTCTTTAACTGGTAATTTAACTTTAATATTTACTGGTTTTGAAACTGTTTCTTTACCATCTTCTGTTATTACTTTGGCAACAACTTTATATGTTTCAATACCATCTGCATTTGATGTTTTACCTGCTGGTAGCCATGTTACAGTTTCACCTTTACCTACACTTACACCATTTACGAAATATTCTACCGTGTAAGCATCTTCACTTTCTACTTTAGCTGAAAGTGTAATAGGTACATATTCTTCTGTACAATCAACTATGTTTTCTCCTGCAGAAGTACTAACTTCTACTTTAACAACTTTTTGAGCTTCAGTTGTTTTGTCAAATAAGTAGCTTGGTAATTCATCTCTTGTAAGAACATATTCATGATCATAGTATTTCTTAAGCATTTCTTTGCTTGTATAAGCCTCTGTGTATTCAGATGAACCTACCCAAGGCACTACGAATTCACCACCCCAAGTACAGTTCCAAAGCCAAGGCACACCATCTCCGACAAGTACATCTGGATCCATTAATACACCATTTTCAGACATTGTAATCATCTTGTTAGCTGATGTGAATCCCATTGCTTTTACGAAACCATTTGCTTGTGAATCATAATCATGTTTAGCAGCATAAATATCTTCACCAATGATGTCTACGTATTCATCTCCTGGATACCAATCTTTATCTGCACCATTCCATACCCAGATAAGGTTATGAATACCGTGATAATTTGTTAAACGGTCATACATAAGTTTATAAAGTTCTTTGTAAGGTTCTGGACCTTTAGCACCCCACCAGAACCAGCCGCCTGCTGCTTCATGAAGTGGTCTCCAAAGAATTGGTACGCCTGCATCTTGAAGCTTTTTAAGTTCTCCAGCAATTACATCAATATCTCTAATGAGGCCTTTATATTCATCTGAGTCATGATCTGCCATTGCTACGCTTAAATCAAATGTAGTATTTTCTGTATAGAAACTACCCCATTTCTTATCTGGATCTGTGCTGCCACCAATTGGTGATGCCCAGTGCCAGCAGAATGTTGAAAGGCCACCTTGTTTCCAATATTCAATAGCCTTTTCTGTATCTTGCCCTTTATTGCATCCAAGTGCTACACGAGCTGGTGAATAATCACTAAAGTCAAGACCAATGATAGCTGGGTATTTACCTGTTTCTTTATAAATAGCATCAAGTTCTGTATATCTTGTTGTATAAGCAAATTGACCTGATAAAATATTTTTACCATAAATACTTGTTAAGTATGTCATTAACTTTTGTGTTTCTGCTGTAGCTTTTGAATCAATAAGTTTATCTGATACATTTGTATTGATTTCTAATTTATCTGCTGGGCTAATTGTAATGTAATCAAATAATGTCCATCCCCAAAATCTTGAGATACGAATTTTATTTTCTCCAGCATTTAATTTGATAACACCTGCATTAAGTTCTGCAAACTCTTCACTTGGCTTGAATTCTACATTAAAAGATTGACCACCGTTTACAGTAACTGTTTCCATTTTTTGACCATATGGTGCACAGAAATTAATACCTAAATTGTAACGACCTGCTGTAGGTACTTCTACTGTAAATTCAATATAAGCATCTGATGCATCCATGGCACCTACATATCCTGTACCAGAATATCCTTTGAAACTATTGTCACCTAATGTTACGTTATGTAATACTGCTTCTTCTGCTTCATACTTAGTTGCTGTAGTTGTTGCTGCACTTAATGGGCTTATAGCAGCTGTACTCAAACAAAGTACTGCTACTAATAATTTAGAAAGCATTCTCTTATTCATACTCTTCTCCTCTCTCCGCTTTAATCTTTACCAATAGATTCTTTTAAACCACTTAAAGAGATTTATAAACTATTTTAAAAACAACTTAAATCAGTTAACTTTTAAGTAACTTATTTATGATTTTATTATAGCGAAG
>CALGWE010000646.1:0-2695 GCA_937935915.1 uncultured Clostridia bacterium | reverse complement strand
GTTAGTAGGCTCATCTAATATCAGTACTTCGCAGCCACCTCGAATCATTAAAAGCAGCTTAAGTTTCATACGTTCTCCCAAACTTAAATCACCTACATACTTATTTAAACTATTTTCACCAAATCCCATTTGTGCTAAGGCCGTACGGATTTGCGCTCTTTCTCTTTGACTTGTCACTTCAAATAAATCTAATAGCTTTACTGACTCTTCTAAATCTATAACCTTTTGGCTAATGTAACCTAGCTTTCTTTCTTTAGATAATTTTAGTTCCCCTTCTATTTCTACTTCTCCTAGTAAGGCTTTAATAAGTGTCGTCTTTCCACAGCCGTTCTTGCCATATATCCCTACTTTTTCCCCACGTTTAATATAAAAGGAGCTTTTCTCAAACAATAACTTTTCCCCATATGCCTTCTTAATTTCCTTGGCTGAGACGATCATCTCTCCATGCTTTTGAACCTGACCTACTTCAAATAAGACTTTGATTTCTTCTTCTGGCCTTCCATCACTGTTAAATTCAATCTTTTCTAGCCTTTTAATGCGGGATTTAATGGCCTTATCCATTTTCTTTGCCTTCATCCTATTGTGCTCTTTACCCCCAAATTTATTGCCTGTTAAAATCGCATTTTTTCTAGAATCCCTGTGTGCTTTATTTGACCATGTTCTCAGCTGTTTAATCTGATTTTGAATTTCTCCCTTTAACCTTTCTTCTTCTAAATACTTATTTAGGGCTATTTCATATTGCCTTCTCTTTTCTTCACGATACCAAGAGTAATTGCCCTTGTAAATTTTATTCTCTCCTTTATCAATTTCTATAATTTGAGTGACACATGAATCTAAGAAATAGCGGTCATGGGAAATAACTATCACCGTGCCCTTAAAGGCTTTAAGCTGCTTTATGAGCCATTTAAGCCCCTCATAATCTAAATGATTAGTTGGCTCATCTAATATCAAAACATCCTTTTTTGTATATAAAAGCTCGGTGAGTACCTTCTTTGTTTCTTCTCCCCCACTTAAAGTAAGCTGGGCATTTATTTCTCCTCTCTCTTGTGTCATATAACCAATTTGTAAATCCTTGTCTGACCACATACATTCTCCTGATGTGGGTTCTAATCTGCCCATTAGAATGTTAATTAAAGTTGTTTTTCCACAACCATTATCCCCTACGATCCCTATTTTTTGTCCTTCATAAACTTGAAAGTTAATATGCTTTAAAACCTGTCTATCTCCATATTCTTTACTTATATTTTTACATTCGCATAGCATTGCCATAAAATCATCCTCCATTTTAAGGCACTTCCTTGTCATGCAACACTTAAATTTACATATAAAAAAACTGTAAATGCTAAGCACTTACAGTCACTTTACTTAAATCCGCTCTTTTAATAGCGCAGCACACCTATAAACTTATAGGTAGTTTCCTGCACTTATGTGATATAAGAGTTTCTTAGAAAATGACTGTTAATATTTCACAAACTTAATTTTTTGCACAACAAAAAAAGATACCTCTTTAATTGTTATTTAAAAATCTCATTAAGCGTGAATAGTAAACATGTCATTCTCCTTTCTTATATGCATCAATTTTCTATATCTTATAATATTTTTTAACCTTTTTCAAGACTGAATTTTTATTCCTTTTTAGTCCCCTTATACCTTTTTGTACATACTATATAGTAGCGTATATTTTAATACAAAGAAAGAAGGTTGAACTATGCTCCATGTACAACAAGCCGAAGATAATAGCAAGGGCACTTTAGCTGATGTAATTGGTTGGATTGATTTTGGCACACAGTTTAAACTCTGTAAAGATAATCGTACGATGGCTGTAACCAATTCACTCCCTGGTAATTATACAATTTCTTTTGATATCAGGTTAGATGCCAAGGGACAATGCTGCTCCAAGATAAGTTTCAAAGGTGCTACTTCATCTATTTGCAAATGTGCCCCTTTTGGTAATACAGCTTATACTGGTATTCCGGGCAAAGTCATTCTCACCACACCAGGTAGCTGTGAACATCACGGCTGCAGCCACGTAACGCTTACTTTAGATAATATCCGTCTTAGAGCACCTAATGGTGCCCCTGTTACTAACTTTTTCATGATTGTAGCTGATGCTGGCATCACTAACTGCTGCTCAGATATTTGGTCAGTGACTGCCACACCTAATCCTTGGGATTTACTTTTTACTATGCCTTCTGTTTGCGGTCATAATAAATGTAATCCTGTTGTCACCAATTTATTCACCCTTACTGTTTCTGAAGTCGGTACAGATACAGACCCTTGCGAAACTGCTGCCAATGCATTTATCACCCTTTCACCTACTAGACTCCTTGCTGAAGCTGATATTAGTGATGATGATTCTGCTGCCTTCGCCTTTGGCATCGTCATCCCAAAGGAAGCTGCTGAGTACGTTTCTGATGCCGATACAGTTTGTCATCGTCAGCTTAACTGTGTTAAAGAAGACACAACTATTTTATTTCATCTTCCAATTTGCTCTCCTGATGTCATTACAGCTATTATTTATAATGGTGTACTACACCCATTCAATAGTCAACCCCTTGTTATTCAAGGTAATTTAGGCGCTTATTTATTCTTTAAACAACGCTTGTTATTAGTCACACGGGAAAACATCCCTGTTCCTGAATTTGATACTTTTATTTTACGTACCAATCGCTCTGAAGATCTAGTTGTCACCTTC
>CALGWE010000645.1:0-1078 GCA_937935915.1 uncultured Clostridia bacterium | reverse complement strand
TATATGTAGGAAGATGCAAGGCTTATCTTTTTAAGGGAGAATATGATAAGGCATTAGTAGAATATACAAAAGCTATTGAAGTAAATCCTGATTTTGTAGGGGGATATAAGCTAAGAGCAAAGATTTATGAAGAACTAGGTAAAAATGAAGAAGCTTTAGCAGATAATCAAAAAGTAAAAATGTTAGAAGCTATAGGCAAAGAAGCTTAGTCATAGTACAATAAGGGTAAAATAATGAAGTCATAATGAGTGACTTTGGACTAAGGAGAACATCATGAAAATTTGTATATTAGATGCCAAAACATTAGGTAGTGATATTGATATTAGCAAACTTTATGAATTAGGTGAGCTTACTGTTTATGAAACAACTGCGCCAGAGGAAGTAGAAACACGTATTAAGGATGCAGAAATCATTCTTACCAATAAAGTTGTATTAAATGAAAGTAATCTAAAAGATGCAGCCAATGTAAAAATGATTGGGTTATTAGCAACAGGCTTTAATAATGTGGATATTGTATATGCAAAGGAAAGAGGAATTCCAGTATGTAATGTAGCTGGGTACTCCACTAAGAGTGTGGCACAACATACATTCTCAATGCTCTTTTACCTTGTAAGTCATATGGCACAATATGACCGTTATGTCAAATCTAAGGAGTATGCGCAAAGTGAAATCTTTACAAACTTAGAGTGGCCTTTCTGGGAGCTTAATGGGAAAACATTTGGAATCATTGGTTTAGGCGCCATTGGTAGAGAAGTCGCTAAGATTGCTGAGGCTTTTGGGGCGAAGGTTGTGTACTACTCAACATCAGGTAAAAACAATAACCCAGATTATACACAAGTTGATTTTGAAACATTATTAACAACAAGTGATGTGGTAGCCATTCATGCACCATTTAATGAAAAAACAAATGAACTCATTAATTATGAAGCTTTAAAAATGATGAAAGAAACAGCGATTTTAATTAATGTGGGTCGTGGGAAAATTGTAGTGGAAGCAGATTTAGCAAGAGCTTTAAATGAAGGGCAAATCGCAGGGGCAGCTTTAGATGTATTAGAAAAAGAACCAATTGATGCAGCAA
>CALGWE010000644.1:0-1078 GCA_937935915.1 uncultured Clostridia bacterium | reverse complement strand
AGTTAATCCTGTCTTTTTAGCAATCATTTCTACCGAAAGAATATCTAACAGCTCTTTTGCTATTTCTATCGCTTTTTCTTTTTTGCCTTCTTCAATTAAACTTCTTCCTATCTCAGTCACCCTTAATTCCTCCTTTACTTTTTCTAAGTCTATTTCATCCAAAAACTTATTCGCAAACGCATAAAGTATTGATTCAACATCATATCTGTAATTCTTATCCACATTTTTTACTAATCTAATAGCTTGCAATATTTTATCTACCTTGGACTGTTTCCCACCCATTATTGGTGTAAAAGTTAATTCTATAATATCATGTGTTGTTAAATCTTTTCCTGATTGTATTTTATCCATAAGGCTATTGAATACTTTGTCACCATCTTTACTTGCCATAGATATAGTCTTTACGCTATACTCACTTATTCCTGTAACAAGTTTATCTTTTGGATTTATTATATCTCCTGAATAAATGACATAAGTTACAACATCTTTGCCTGTTTGATGACTCAGCAATGCTTCATATGCTCTAAATCTTCTCAAATCAGCTATACCTTTATTAGTAGTCTGAAATTCAAAGTGTATATAAGTATCATCTTCCATAAGAAAAGTATAATCCATGAACATATTCTTACTTTCTAGCACCACTAACTCTGTAGGCCCCAGTTCCTTTACCTCTTTATCAATTCCAAAGAACCTTAATCCTTCCTGAGCAAATATATCCATAGCTCTTTTCATTATCATATCTTCATAATTGGTTATTTTCATTAGCAGTTTACCTATAACCCTTTTTTATTAATTATCCTATCTATATTATATACCTATTAACTCATCCTAATCAAATGATTTCAATCCTTTCAGACTGATATTCAATTCAACTTGGCGACGTCATAACATCGACAGTTGATCAAAATCCCCCAACATTACTTAAATATGCACATTATTTTTTATAACAATAAAAAAACTCGTAAGCCATTAGTAATCAATAACTTACGAGTCTCTTTTCCTTACACCTAATAGGATTTGAACTTACGACGTACGGTTTAGGAAACCGTACATCTCTCATTTTCTATAAGTCCCTTTA
>CALGWE010000643.1:0-1078 GCA_937935915.1 uncultured Clostridia bacterium | reverse complement strand
TTATCTGTAAAATTTGGTATTTAGTTTGTCAAGCACAGTTCATGGTGATGAACCTAATTTATTTAATTTTATTTATATACTATAAAAGTATTTAAAATCTTACATTTACCTGGGGAGGCATAATTTATGACTACAAATAATTCTAAGCATTCACAAATTGCTTTACGTACAATTATACTTATTGGCCTATTTTCTGCCATCTGTTACGTATCACTTTATTTTAAAATTCCTATTCCTTCACCTGTAGGGAAACCTTTCTTACATATGGGAAATATGTTCGTTATTTTAGCAGGTCTACTTTTTTCAGGTCCTATTGGCGGTGCCGCTGGAGCAATTGGTATGGGGCTTTTCGATGCACTTAATGGCTATATTGATAGCGTTTTTAAAACAGTTGTTCTTAAATTTGGCATTGGTGTCATTGTAGGTCTTGTAGCTGCCAAAGGACATAAAAAAGATGCCAAATCACCTCTTAAATGGGTAGGCATCTCTGCTGCTATTTTAATTGTAGGTGGCATCATCCTTATGGCCACAGCCCTTACAAAAGGGCACGAAATTGCCATTGCAGGCATTGAGAAAACATTAGTTCTTAATCCTGTACTTTACATCTTTTCACTTATTTTAGGTATTGTCCTTACCATTGTTTGTATTGTGGGACGTAAAATTTCTATTAAAATGCAATATGCCATTTTAGGTGCTGTAGCTGGTATCGCTTTTAATCTTGTTGGCGAATTTCTATTTGGAATAGCTAAACTCCTAATTGCAGGTAGCCAATTTACACCTGCTGTTATAAGTTCAGCTGTAAGCTTACCTGCTACACTTATTAACGGTTCTTTCTCAATTGTGGTAGCACTTATTTTATATGTCCCACTTAGTAAAGTGGTTAACCAATTAAAAGCAAATTAAAAGTTATACTCTCATAAAAAGCAGCATTATTTTTAATAACTTAATCCAAAAGCCCTAAGTCAACCTCATGACTTAGGGCTTTTATACACTTTTAAAGCTTATAAACATGGCAAATATCTTAAAAGCTCAACTTATTAATTCCTTATAGGTACGCAGTAAACTTTTTGCGCTGTTG
>CALGWE010000642.1:0-1939 GCA_937935915.1 uncultured Clostridia bacterium | reverse complement strand
CTGCAACAAGAAGCAGCGAAACACCTTGGATTTTCAACACAAAAAACAATGAATATAGCACAACAACTTTATGAAGGGATTAAAGTTGGTAAAAAAGAAGTCGGTATAGTAACTTATATACGTACAGATTCTGTACGTATTGCAGACAAAGCAAAAGAAGAAGCAGCAGAATATATTAAAGTAAAATACGGTGAAGCGTACTTAGGTGAAGTGAAAAATACTTCTGGAAAAGCCAAAAAAGCAAATATTCAAGACGCCCATGAGGCCATTAGACCAACTTATATGGAATATGAACCACAAGAGATAAAAGAATATTTATCACGTGACCAATATAAACTTTATAATATGATTTGGAATAGATTTATTGCAAGTCAAATGGCAGCAGCACAATATGAAACATATAGTATGAAAATCAAAAATGGTGCATATTTATTTAGAGCATCTTATTCAAATCAGCTTTTTGATGGTTTTACAAAAGTGTACAATTTAGGTGAAGAGAAAAATAAAAAAACAACTGCATTTGATGTAGCAAAAGATGAAGTGTTAGATATGGCAAGTATTATTCCAAGTCAACACTTTACACAGGCACCTGCACACTTCTCGGAAGCAACTTTAGTAAAAGCCCTTGAAGAAAATGGCGTAGGTAGACCAAGTACCTATGCACCAACTATTACAACGCTTCTTGCAAGAGGATATATTGTAAAAGAAAATAAGAATTTATATGTAACAGAGCTAGGAGAAGTTGTAAATCAAATTATGTTACAATACTTTGATGAAATTGTAGATGTAGAATTCACTGCAAATATGGAAAGAATTCTAGACGAAATTGCATCAGGTAATGTAGAATGGAAAGAGATTATTAAATCGTTTTATCCAAATTTTGCACATACTATTGAGATTGCAGAAAATGAGATTGAGAACATAGATCTTACAGAAACAACAGATATACCATGTGAAAAATGTGGGGCGCATATGATTGTGCGTTATGGTAAATATGGTAAATTCTTGGGTTGTCCAAATTTCCCAGAATGTAATGGAACAAAGGCATGGTATGAAGAAGTCGGTGTAAATTGTCCACAGTGTGGAGGCAAAGTGCTTCTTAAAAAGACTAAAAAAGGTAGAACTTATTATGGTTGTGAGCATAATGGAGACAGCTGTGAGTTTATGTCATGGGATAAACCTACAGGAGAGAAGTGTCCAGCGTGTGGGGATGCCCTTGTTGAAAAGGGAAGTAATAAAAACAAAAAAGTTATCTGTCGCAATTCTAAGTGCAACTATGGCAAACAAAATAAGCGATAGTTTACAATTTGTTAAAAATTTCAGGCATTAATGTTTACAATTATATATTGAGTTTTTTGTCAAATTATGTTAAGATTTGTTTGTACAAGACAAAGTTGTATATCAACTTTGTCTTTTTAAATGATAAAGTGTATATTTTAAAATTTTTAGAACATACTAAAGTATATAAAACCTTTAGATTATAAAAGTACAGACTAACTTAACAAAATTATTTAAGGAGGACATATCATGTCTCAAGAATTATTACTCAAAATGCGTAAAGTAAATAGATTATTACAAAGATTTGGTTCAGACCGTGTAATCTTTTCAGATATCTGCGAAGTGATTAGCGATGTTGTAAAAGCTAATGCAGTTGTTGTAAGTACAAAAAGTAAAGTATTAGGGGTAAACAGCTCAATTCCACACAATTTTGCAAACGAAGATAACTACATTGAATACTCAGTAAACGATGAGTTCTTATCAATTATGGATATCAAAGAAAACATTTCTTTAGATACAATCTTCTCAGAAGTACCAAATAGTGCAAATTACACAACATGCATTATTCCAATCATTGCTGCAGGTCAAAGATTGGGTACATTCTTACTTTACAAAGAAAAAAGCATTGGTAACTTCACAACAGAAGACCTTATCTTAGCTG
>CALGWE010000641.1:0-1939 GCA_937935915.1 uncultured Clostridia bacterium | reverse complement strand
ATTCCCTATTCTTTTATGAATGACACAGAAGTTATTGCCAATATATCCGTTTGCAAACAAGATATGTTATGCGAGGGTGTTCATAAAAGTGCAATTAGCTTAGAACACATTTGTTTACATCCACGATACCATCATCAAAATTTACTAGAGGAACTTATGCATCATATTATTGAAGATTATAAGGAACAAGTAGATTTTGCATACTTAATAGCACATGAAGCAGTAACACCTATATACACAAAGTTAGGCTTTAAATATGTTGAAGACAGGCAAGTCTGTATTGAGACAAAGGCAATTCAAGAAGGAGAGGCGCCTGAATTAGTAAATGTTACAAAGCTCTATGAAAAAATCGAAAAGTACCCTGATACCTTTACAGTACTCAGTAAAGGCATAAAATGGAAGAATAATAGCTTCAAAAGGCATTTTGAATGTATTAACTTAGAAGAAATAAAAGCATATTATTTTAAAAAAGATGATACATATGTAATTATTCACTTCGAAGAAGGTGTCTTAAACATTGTTGATATTTTAAGTAAACAAGCAGTAGACTTAGATGAGATTATTGCAGGATTTAAAGCGATTTATAAATTTGATAAAGTAAGGCTTTACAGTGATATCCCTTATGAGGGAAGTGGAAATATGAGTGAAGAAGTAGGGAGTCAGTTGTTATTTATTAAGTATTTCCATCCAGAAGATGAAGAAGTATTCCCTATTATTGTGGAGGAGAATTAAAAAATACGTATGCTATGTGTCAAAATGCCATATAGCATACGTATTTTTTTTGATTTTGTAATTAATATGACGAATTATAAAAAATGTGCATATAGTAAAGTAATTACCTTGTCAAAAAAAGAAATAAAAGGTAGAATGAATGTTGAGAAAATTAAAACACAAAAAGAGATAAAGTTAAGTTATTAAAGAATAGAGGGGACATAATGTTACAAGTAGTAAGATATATTCTGGGGTATAGCTTATGTCTATACGAGGTAGCTACATTTTATAGTCTAGTAGACAATAAGGGAAGAAATGAAAAATCAAAGTTATTTAAAGCAAGTATATTTTTTGGATTAGTAGGCATAGGGGGAATAAGTCTTTTAATGCTTATGGAGAGAGTGTTTGAGGTGCAAACGATTATAGGATTTGTAATAGTTGCCCTAGTGTGCTTTGTGAATATTATTGTACTTTTATTAGGCTTTAACAGAAAAAAGCAAGAACAGGAAGAAATACAGATTTTACTGGATCAAAATAAATCTCTAATGGCGCTTATATCAAGTAATAAGCTACTTGATGAAAAAAGAAGAAAGATGGGACATGATTTTAACAATCATATTAGTTGAAAGGGCCAGAGAGTATATTGCAAAAATGAATCAAAACTATAGTAAGCATTACACAGGAATTAGTGTCAATCATGAGATTGCAGATGCCATTATGAATGAAAAATATTTAAAGGCTCAAAAAGACCATATTGATTTTCTTGTAGAAGGACAATTTGAAGCATTAGATATAGATGAAATGGACTTGTGTATTATTCTAGGCAATAGTTTAGATAATGCCATTGAAGCCACCATGCGTGTTGAAGATGAAGAAGAACGTTATATTGAGGTTAAAATAGAAAATACAACAGCAGCTACATATATCACCGTATTAAATAGTATGAAAGAAATTGATCAAGAGGGTGGAAGGCTTTTAACTACCAAACAAGATAAAGAACATCACGGTATAGGGATTAATAGTATGCAAGCCGCAGCAATGAGAAATAATGGTGAAATTAAGTGGCAATGCAGTGAGGGAGAATTTGAGCTTAAAGTAATATTGAATAAATAAAAGAAGAGAGGTGCGCAAAATAGGTGTGCTGAGGTAGTGGTGGCTTAGATGATAGTATCCTCTAAGCCACCACTACCTCAGCTAGCATTCTTGTATGTAAATGCTAAAGGGGATT
>CALGWE010000640.1:0-1939 GCA_937935915.1 uncultured Clostridia bacterium | reverse complement strand
ATTTGACATTGAGATTGCATATTTTACGATATCTCTAATTGATTTGTTTGTCATATATCCTGCACCTAAACCTGCTACGAAAGCATCTCCAGCTCCTGTTACGTTAAGTACGTCTGTACAAGCTGCTTTAATGATTCCTTCTTCTTCACCGTTGTTGTAGTAAACGCCTTCTACATCTAAGCTGATAAAGATATTTTGGATACCCATTTCTCTGAAGTGTGCACCAGCTCTTTTCACATCTTCATGTGTTTTGATTTCAAAACCACATAAGATTTCAGCTTCATGTCTGTTTGGTTTTACTGTGTGGAAATAGTGTAATAAATGTTCTACACGTTTTGCTTTAGCACCTGATACAGGGTCTAATACAAATTTTGTTTTTCCTTGATATTTCTCTAAAACATATTCGAGAAATGGTGGGTTATCAGCTCCTAAAATCATATATTCTGCATTTTCAATGATCTCAGCACGCTTGTCTAATTCTTCATGTGAAAACTCATTTGCAAGTTTTGTATCAACTACAGCTGATACCATTTCACCATGTTCATCTAAGATTGCTAAATATGTTGGTGTTGAACCACCTTTTACAACAAGTGAGTCGCTCATATCAAGTCCAACTTCTTTTGCACGACGTAAAATTTCTTCTCCTTTTGAATCGTCTCCTAAGATAGAAATAAATTTAGTGTTTACGCCAACTCTAGACATGTTTTCTGCAATGTTTCTACATACTCCACCACAAGAAACTTTTACTTTTCCTGGGTTAGAATCGTAAGGTCTGTATCCTGCATATGAAAATCCAAATATGTCATAAATTGATATCCCAAAAACAAGGGCGTATGCGTTATTGTTCTGTGTCATCTCCATGTTCCTTTTCTCTTTAATGTTCCTATATTTTTAGATAACTACTATCTTATCACAACTCTTACCAAATGAACATAAAAAATTTATATAACTATATATTTCCAATTTTAACTATTTTAATCCTATAACTTCTTATTTTTTGAATAGTGATACTCAAAATAACACAAATACTAAACTTAATATTTTATATTACATTATTTTTTATTGAACTTATGCATATTATATTCTATAATGAGATAGCATTTATAATTACATTTTTCAGCAAAGGAGCCTAGTTGAAGAAAAATGAAAGATATAGCTAATAATAAATTAAAATTACATGGATTTAATAATCTTACAAAGACCCTTAGCTTTAATATGTACGATATCTGTTATACAAAGACAGCAACTGATAGGCAGGCTTATATTGAATATATCGATGAACAATACAGCGCTGCCAGATTAACTCAAATTCTTACGACTGTAACAGAAATGATTGGGGCCAATATTTTAAACATTGCGCAACAAGACTATGAGCCTCAAGGTGCCAGTGTAACTATTTTAATGAGCGAAGGTGCCATGCCTGAGATCAAACATTCAGAAGCAAAGTCTGCTTCTCCTGGACCTATTCCTGAGATTATTCTTGGCCATTTAGATAAAAGTCATATTACTGTGCATACCTACCCTGAGTATCATCCTTATGAAGGGATTAGTACATTTAGAGCTGATATTGATGTCTCTACATGTGGAGAAATTTCACCACTTAAGGCACTTAACTATTTGATTCACTGTTTTGATGCTGACGTAATGACTATTGACTACCGGGTACGTGGTTTTGCAAGAGACTTTGCAGGTAATAAACTCTTTATTGACCATCCTATTGACTCGATTCAAAACTTCATTCCAGAACATATACGCATGATGTATAACATGATTGATGTAAACGTTTATCAAGAAAATATTTTTCATACCAAGTGTCGTCTGAAAGAATTCGATTTAGATAACTATCTTTTTGGTTATACAAAAGATGAGCTTCATAAGGGTGAAGCTAGGCTAATCGCTAAAAAAGTTAAACACGAAATGGATGAAATCTTCTATGGTA
>CALGWE010000639.1:0-2232 GCA_937935915.1 uncultured Clostridia bacterium | reverse complement strand
GAACTTTTAGGTATAGTAGCTGTAGCTGATACATTAAAACCAAGTAGTGGGGAAGCTATTAAGATGCTACATGATATGGGTATTAAAGTAGCCATGATTACAGGAGATAACAAAAGAACAGCTCAGGCTATTGCAAAACAAGTTGGTATAGATATTGTCTTAGCAGAAGTTTTACCAGAGGATAAAGCAAATGAGGTAAAACGTCTTCAAGATGAAGGTAAGAAAGTGGCTATGGTAGGAGATGGCATCAATGATGCACCGGCATTGGCTAGAGCAGATATTGGGATAGCCATTGGTTCAGGAACAGATGTAGCTATTGAATCGGCAGATATTGTTTTAATGCGTAGTGATTTAAAAGATGTACCTACAGCCATTAAACTAAGTAAAGCTACAATCCGTAATATTAAGCAAAATCTGTTTTGGGCATTTGGGTATAATGTATTAGGTATTCCAGTTGCTATGGGTGTGCTTCATCTTTTTGGAGGACCACTTTTAAATCCAATGATTGCAGCTGCTGCAATGAGCTTAAGTTCAGTTTCAGTACTGACTAATGCTTTAAGACTTAGAAAATTTAAGGCTTAATAAGGAAGAATAAAGTATAAACTGAAAAGTAATGGTAATAATAAGAGAAAGTAGTTTGTCTATTTTCCTTATGAATAAATATATCCAAATCTATGAATATATCAAAGGGAGGAATTAACTATGAAAAAGAAAATTATGATTGACGGTATGAGCTGTGGACACTGTACAGGGAATGTTAAAGATACATTAACAAGTTTTGCGACAGGTGAAGTGGAAGTAAGCTTAGAAGGTAAATATGCCGTATTAGAAACATCAGCAGATGACGCAGCTTTAAGAGAAGCTATAGATGATATTGGCTTCGATGTTGTAGATATTATCAATTTATAGTTATCAATTTATAATTATAAATTGATAACTATAAATTTGTTGATATAAATTAGGTGATGAAGCTATTATTAATAATTTGCCATTTGTGATAATAGATTCATATAAAAAATGTCTGTAAAGTAAGGTTTTACAGGCATTTTTTTATGCGTTACTATAGAAATCTTATATTAACATAGCCCTAGAAGATTTATTTTGTTATGATAAAAGATGAAGCCTGTAAGAAGGGCAAATACAAAAGGTTAGAGAGGTATAAAATGAACCAGAAGTATAAGGGGATAATATATATTTTATGTGCGGCATTTTGCTTTGCACTGATGAATGCTTTTGTAAGATTATCAGGTGATTTACCATCTATTCAAAAAAGTTTCTTTAGAAACGTTGTAGCAGCTTTATTTGCTTTTATTATTTTAAAGAAAAATGGCATGAAATTCTCTCATAATAAGGAGAACTTAGGGCTCTTAATTGTCCGTTCTATATGTGGAACTATCGGGATTTTGTGTAACTTTTATGCAGTAGACCATCTAGTGCTTTCAGATGCTTCTATGCTCAATAAGATGTCACCATTTTTTGCGATTATCTTTAGTTATTTATTCCTTAAAGAAAGAATTAACTTAGTACAAGGAATTGGCGTAATCGTAGCGTTTATAGGAAGTTTATTTATTATTAAACCAACCTTTAGTAATATGGCTCTTGTGCCATCTGTTATTGGTTTAATTGGTGGGTTAGGCGCAGGCGCAGCTTATACAGCAGTTAGAAGGCTTGGACAAAGAGGAGAAAAAGGGCCTTGTATCGTATTCTTCTTTTCAAGCTTTTCGTGTTTAGTGACATTACCTTATCTCATATTTGATTATCATCCAATGAGCATAAATCAATTTATTACTTTACTATTAGCAGGACTTGCAGCAGCAGGTGGACAATTTGCCATTACAGCGGCTTATTGTTATGCGCCAGCTAAAGAAATTTCTATATATGATTATTCACAGATTATCTTTGCAGCAATATTTGGCTTTTTCTTATTTGGACAGGTGCCAGATGGATTTAGTGTATTAGGCTATATCTTGATTTGTGGCATGGCAGTTTTAATGTTTTTGTATAATACAGGTAAGCTTGGCAATAATAGAGAAAAGTAGAGAAACACACATAAAAATGAGTCAAACCCTCTATAATATTAAATAGAATAATATTTATAATTTGGAGGAAACTATGTCACAATTTAATGAAGCAGAAGATTTACCATTAGGATTAATGATGCAATTAGGTCAAGATATGGATGCGATGAATTATTTTGCTGCACTTTCCGATGAACAAAAGGAATACCTTGTA
>CALGWE010000638.1:0-1401 GCA_937935915.1 uncultured Clostridia bacterium | reverse complement strand
AACAAATGGCAAGATTACCACTTGAAAAAGTAACACCAATGGTGCCACTTGGAGGAGCTGGTATTGGGATGCATGTTATTCCTGTAGAAAAAGCTATTCCAGCTGCGCCCACTTCAGCAAGTGTGGAGCATATTTCATACTGGCTTAAGAAATATCAAGATAAATATGCAGTAGGTGAGTGTTCATGCCGTAAACAACAACGTGTCCGTGGGGAAGGAACTGGAGATATAGAGGGAGAACTTTGTATCGGTGTTGGGGATATGGCAGATTACTTAGTAGAAACAGGCAAAGGCCGTTATGCATCATTAGATGAGGTTTTAGAAATTATAGAGCGCTCAGAAGAAATGGGATATGTCCATCAAATTACTAATATTGATGGAGAAGACAAGATATTTGCCATTTGTAACTGTGCTGTGGGCGTATGTAATGCCTTACGTACATCTCAGCTCTTTAATACACCTAATATGTCACGTTCAGCTTATCGTGCAAGTGTGGAAAAAGAAAAATGTGTAGCATGTGGTCGCTGCGTAGAAGTCTGTCCTGCAGGGGCAGCTAAATTAGGGCAAAAACTTTGTACACCAGAAGGAGAAGTACAATATCCTAAACAAGAATTACCAGATACTATTAAATGGGGCAAGGAAAAATGGAATCCTAATTATAGAGATGATAATCAAATCAACTGTTATGATACAGGTACAGCCCCTTGTAAAACAGCTTGTCCAGCCCATTTACCAGTACAAGGTTATATCAAAATGGCTGCTGAAGGCAGATATTATGAAGCTTTAAAACTGATTAAAACTGAAAATCCATTCCCAGCAGTGTGTGGAGCGATTTGTAATCGTCGTTGCGAAGAAGCTTGTACAAGAGCTACAGTAGATGAAGCCGTTGCAATTGATGAGATTAAGAAGTTTATTGCTGAGCAAGAATTACATGCGGACAAACGATATATTCCTAAAGTAGAAAATCATGAAGGTAAATTATTTGAAGAAAAAATTGCCATTATTGGTGGAGGACCAGCAGGTTTATCAGCAGCCTTCTTTTTAAGACGTATGGGATATCCTGTCACAGTGTTTGAAAAAGAAAGCCGCCCAGGGGGAATGCTTTTAAATGGGATTCCTTCATTCCGTTTAGAAAAATCAGTGATTGAAGCTGAGATTGATGTTTTACATGAAATGGGCATTGAATTCAAATGTAATGTAGAAATCGGTAAAGATAAAACAATTCCAGAACTTCGTCAAGAAGGTTATAAAGCCTTTTATGTTGCCATCGGGGCACAGGGCGGTAGAAAAGCTGGTATAGATGGTGAAAATTCAGAAGGCGTAGAAGCTGGAATTGACTTCTTAAGACGCATTAATTTAGATCAAAGCATTTCACAGATCGGAAGAGCACACGTCTGAACTC
>CALGWE010000637.1:0-1764 GCA_937935915.1 uncultured Clostridia bacterium | reverse complement strand
AGTGAATGTAGGATGCTTAAGAATTTAGAACCTCAATTTAAAGTTTTTAACTTTGAAAAGAATAGGGGCTTTACATGGGAGTTGAGTGATGAAGAAAAGATGGAACTTACAAGTGAAGTACAAAATGCATTGAAATTTGCAAGTAAAGTAATGGATACAGGAGAATGTGATGTACTCATACTAGATGAAATTTTAAATGCAGTGCATTTAGGCTTTGTAGAAGAAAGTACACTTTGTGAGTTCATTGATAATAAACCGGATGAAGTAGAATTGGTACTTACAGGACGCAGCTTAACTGAAGAAGTAGCTAAACGTGCAGACTATATTAGTAACATTGATGCTATTAAGCATCCAATGGAAAAAGGAATAGAAGCCAGAGTTGGCATTGAATACTAAAAAAACCTTAGTAAAATAGGTAGGGGAACCTATTTTACTAAGGTTTTTTCTATCTATAAATTAACGAATGTAATTTGATAGATAAGAGGAGTATTACACGAATAAAGTTATACTAAGTGTTATTATAAGATTAAGCTATTTGATAATAGGGGAGGTCAAATGCCTATCTTATAAAATCTCATGGTGGAAGAAAAAATTATTGCCGTTCTTATTTTTCTGCCTAACCATTTGATAATGTTATATTAACGGTCTTTTGTGATAGCTATGTGAACATTAAGTGGCTAAAAACTGAAACTTAGTTTGTATGATTTAATAAGTCAGACATATCATAAAGTCCGTTAGGCATAGTACCTAAGAATTTAGCAGCCTTAAGTGCGCCTACAGCAAATACTTCTTTAGAAGTTGCTTGATGTGTAAGTGAAATAAATTCATCATTACCAGCAAATAAGATTTCATGTTCCCCTACGATTGTACCACCACGTACGGCATGAATACCGATTTCTTTTTGAGGACGTTTTTCACGCACTGTGCTACGGTCATAGCGATAAGCATATTTTTCATCTAAGCTCTCATTAATAGCATCAGCAATAGCAAGAGCAGTACCACTTGGTGCATCAATTTTTTGATTGTGGTGTTTTTCAATGATTTCGATATCGAAACCACTATCTCCTAAAACTTCAGTAGCACGTTTAGCAAGGGCAATTAAAAGGTTTACCCCAAGAGACATGTTAGCTGAGAAGAAGATAGGAAGATTTTTGCTAGTCTCGTGAATGAGGGCAATATCCTCTTCACCTAAACCAGTTGTACATACAACTACAGGTTTTTGATGGCTACTCGCAAACTCAATAAGTGGACGTACGGCTACTGCAGTAGAAAAGTCAATAATGACATCATAGTCAGTCGTGCAAGCTTCTAAAGTTTCATAAGTAGGGAATGGGTTAGAAATACCTAAGTAAGGATCCACACCTGCTACAAGTTCTAATCCTGCGTGATCTTTGATAATACGTGCGATTGTTTGGCCGATTTTACCGTTACAGCCATGCATTAATATTTTTGTCATGTTATAAGTCCTTTCAAATGTCAATTTCTAGAGTTTATTGTAGTACAAACAAATGGATTTGTATACCACCCAAAATTTCTAGATGAAAATATAGGCCTTATGTATAAAATAGGGGGTATTGCTACATACTTAAATAGGTATATTTAATCTATGAAATGAGGAAGAATCATGAAAGCAAATGAAGTCAAAAATAAAGAAAAGTTATTTGATGCTTTATCACCATCTGAAAAGATGAAATTAGAGATTGCCGAAGAGCTTGGTCTTTTAGAAAAAGTGCAAGAAGGTGGTTGGAAGGCACTATCAGCTAA
>CALGWE010000636.1:0-1697 GCA_937935915.1 uncultured Clostridia bacterium | reverse complement strand
CCCAATTACTTTAAAAGCATCCATTTTTTCAACTTTACAATCCATCATATCTATTGCCTTCTTTCTTTATTTATTTGATATAATAAATTTATCATTTCAAATACCCTGCTTCTTGTCATTATTTGCGCCGTTTTGTCAGGTCTACTTCTCCCTTACTGGAATCCAAATCTCACTCACATAGTCTAAGCTACGTAAGTCTGCCTTAGAATACATTTCAATATTATAACCTGCTGCAATCTCATACTGCGTATTGCCTGGTAACCATTCACTATAAATGCGTGTGTTCATTTGTTGTAAAGTCTCAGGTATGGGCCCAATACATCTAAACTTGGCCCAAGTGAGTGCCGGGATTTCAGCCACCTCTAAATCTTCTGGAATCTTGCTCCCATCATACAGGCCTGCCACTAAATATCTAAAGGCCGGTTCATTATTATTGGGTTCTAAGCAAACACCATAGGTGCCCATATTACATCCCGGTACTTCTTGGCACCACCTGCTCATATGCTTTTGTAGGCATTCCTGCCAAAACCCTGGAATCTGTGCAAAGGCACTTTCATAGTTAAACTTTCTTCCTAGCCCAATGACCTTAAAAGCTGCCATCTTTTCAATACGATAATCAATTTGATCCCCGCCCTTAATAGATAAGCTAATTTGAAGCGGCAAAAATACACTGAGTTTATGGGGCACATTTTTAAGCTGCATAGGTGCCAAACCATGAAAACGTCTAAAGGCCTTAGTAAAACTCTCCGGCGTATCATAGCCATATTTATAGGCCAAATCAATAATCTTATCTTCCCCTTTAATCACATCTAAAGCCGCTAAATACAACCTTCTATTTCTCACATATTCACCAATGGTATAACCTGTAATCATCTTAAACCCCTTTTGAAAATAAAAAGGTGACATATTCACCTGACGACTAATCTCCTCTGCTGTACATTCCTCCATTAAATGTGCTTCAATATATGTAATGGCTTCACGTAGTGCCTCTATCCAATCCAACTTCTTCACCTCTTACTTAGATTATTGCCTTTCCCTAGCTTGTCATTCAATGGCCTTCATAAAATTAATGCTTCTCACTAATCCCAGCTGATTTCATAGCACCTGGTGTACTACTAAACACATATGGCCCAGTTGCACTGTCTTCCTCAGTACTATCACACTCCCCATAGCCATTGTGTCTTGTTTTTAATGCATCTGAAACTTCCTTCACATCTTCCGCATCATCTAACCAATAAAATTCAATATATTCATCATCTTTTATAGCTGATAAATATGTCCCTGTATAATCGCCTTGATCTGTAACAATAACTTCATACCCTTCCTCTTCCAGATTCTGTTGCATCGTGCTATAGTCAGGGCATTGCGGATAGTCAGGATAATAAGTTCCTACAGTGTCACTGCTACAACCTGACATCACAAGCCCTAATACACATCCTATCATTACTACTAACTTCTTCATCATTCTCCCCCTCTTTCCTTGTACAAACTCTATTTTACTAGTTCATTCATCTTATCACTTACTCGCTTTGCAATCTCAGCATTAGCCTCCCTATGTCCCCCTTACCTATTCCTTTGTTTTATTCTATTATCCTTCAAATAGTCAGTGTTTTCAAACTAAATATGCAAAAAAGAGAGCATTGCAAAGTCCATCCTTTACGATACTCTCCATTAAAACCAACTACCATTATATTTCA
>CALGWE010000635.1:0-1489 GCA_937935915.1 uncultured Clostridia bacterium | reverse complement strand
TGTCTTAAAAGCCCCATCTCTGGATAGGGGGCTAAAACTGGAATAGATAATGCAATTAAAAGTGTCACTGTGCCATGGACTGCACTTAGTGCATATATAGCTGCCCCTTCTATACGTTTCTTACGGCTGCTATTGACAATTTGAAACTTCACCGGCTGCAAAATTACCCAAACAAACCTTACCCCAATTGTTACTAAATAAATCACAATGGCAAGTGCTATTAAAAAAGGAATTGAATACGCCCCATCATTTTCTAGATTACTAATCACAGAACGTAGGATAAGTCCTAAATAAATGGCTACAAAACCATCTAATACATAGTGAATGAAATCCCATGTACTATCTGAAATTATCTGAAGCTTCGTCGAACGAATATTAAGCATTGGCTTTTCAATACTATGTAACATTCCTGCTACGATAACGGCTAAAATCCCGGATACATGAAATACCTTAGCCGCCACACTATACACAATAAATGGGGTAATGACCTGAATACTTACCATCATGGCCGGACTTTCAAAGTTCTTGGTTTCAAGCCAGCCTCTAATCATAATAATAATACTACCTAATATAAATCCTATAATAAGGCCACCTATTAATGAGGCCACAAATTCATAGGCAAGTCCACGAATTTGGAAATGACTTGTTTCAATAGCAACTAATGCTAAATCGAAGATTAAAACAGCTATACATTCATTAAATAAAGATTCACCTTCTAATATATGTAGTATATTATGTGGGAACTTTAAGTTCTTACTCACGGATTCTAAGATTGTAGTATTCGTTGGAATCACCATGGCAATTAATATCAATGTAAATACTGCCGGCATCTTAGGATAAATCGCATGTACCATTCTAGCTGTTACAAGCAGTGTAACAAACATCAGACACATGGATAATGAAAAAATTGCCTTGTAATTTTTCTTCACCTGATCAATAGATAACTTCTGTGCTTCACTGAAGATTAAAGGCTTAATAATAAGGAGCATTACCAGCTCTACATTTAGATCAACCTCTTGAAAAACGGGTAAATAAGATATTGCTACCCCGATAGCTATCGCAAAGAATATACTCGGGACACTCTTAAAAATCTTACCCAAAACATCTGCCACAACAATGGCAAGTAGCAAGGTAATTAAGATATATACAAATTCCATTATGCCTCCTAAATATCTAATCTTTTATAAGTCATTATTATAGCACAACATAGCTACTTGAATAAATGCGTACACTTATTTTCATTATCTTCTCTCATTTTATACTTTATAACCCTTAATCTCCCTTTCTTATCTTATATCTTACAATAAAAGGCGATAGTATAATGATACCTGCTAAATATAATAAATACACTCCCATTACAGTGCCAAAATCATATTTTAGCCTCACACCCTCCATCAAAAACTTAATTGCTACGATTGGTAAAGCTATTAAAACTGACATAATGAAGGTAGAGAACCTTCTTCTGCCATATCTTGCATGACACTGAGGA
>CALGWE010000634.1:0-4769 GCA_937935915.1 uncultured Clostridia bacterium | reverse complement strand
GCCTTAAGCTTTTCACCTTCACAAATACCTAAAAGCTTTTGGTACATTTGTATACTTTCATAAAATGGATGGCTACTTCTCACCTTCTCAGTCATGCCATAAACACGGTCCATTGGCAAAGTAATGCTTACCTTTTGAGCTTTTTTCATTAACTCTCTAATAATCATTAGCTGTGTCATTGTAAAACCATAGAAACCATCAATCCAAATTTGAGCTTCTCCTAGTACTTTACTTTTATGAATAGATTGGGCTAATAAACTCATATTTTTTTCAATGGTTAAGAATTGGCTACTAATATATTCTTCAAAGTAACTATAGATTTTTTGTAAATCTTCTAATTTACTTTTAAATAAGGTAGTAATTGTTTCACTACCCACCATTTCTTCTAATTCCCCTTGACTTAAACCGGCTTGTTCAAACATGGTAATTAAACGGTTTACAGATTCGATAAATCCTGTATTATTCACATTCTTTCTATAGAAAACTAATTCCTTTTTATGTTCTTCGATGACCTTCTTTAAAATAATCATACGCTCTAAATCTTCAATAACAGGTAAGTCAATCTTTCCAACTTCCTGAAATACACTACGGGCTAATGTATTAAAACTTAGTACTTCCGCACGTAATAATCCTGGATATAACTTCTTAGCTAACTCCTTTTGAGTTTGTAAGTTAAACTGCTCTGGTACAAGTACAATTAAATTGCCATAGCCTTCTTCACCTAGTGCTTTCGCTACTGCATCATAACAATAACTTGTTTTCCCAGACCCAGATCTTCCTAAAATAAATTCAACGTGTTGCATATTTCACCGTCCTCTCTATATGATTCCTTTTATTTTAACATATTTTTGCTAAAGACACATAGTGAATAGCCCTTTACCTAACATAATGATTATATATAAACTACATCTTATTCTATATTTTGGGACTTTAGAAGTATTTTTATTCCATTATATTGAATTTTTAGAATATTATTTTATAATTATACTAGAAATAAATTTAATATGAAATGAGGGATTACATGCTTTCCTATGATTGTTTCTTAGATCTTGCCATCATTCTGATTGCCTCAAAATTATTTGGCATCTTGTTTAGAAAGCTTCATTTACCTCAAGTTGTAGGGGTACTTGTGGCCGGTCTCGTCATTGGACCTAACATTTTAGGACTTGTAAATGAAAGTGATTTCTTAGTTACCATGGCAGAATTAGGTGTCATTATGCTCATGTTTACAGCTGGACTTGAAACAGATTTAAAAGAGCTTATGCATACTGGACCTGCTGCATTATGTATTGCTAGTTTCGGTGTACTTGTCCCTTTAGTAGGCGGTTATTTGTTACATGCCTTACTTTACGGTTTTGCACCTATTGGTTCAGAAAACTTTTTCCGCTCTCTTTTTATAGGCGTTATTATTACAGCCACCTCAGTAAGTATTACCGTAGAAACGCTGCGTGAAATGGGCAAACTTAAAGGCACAGTTGGGACAACTATTTTAAGTGCTGCGATTATTGATGATGTCATAGGAATTATTGTACTCACCCTTGTAATCGGCTTTAAAAATCCTAATAGTTCTCCTTTTACCATCATCTTTAATACCATTACCTTCTTTGCCATTGCCCTTCTTGCTGGTTTTATCATTAATGCACTCTTTAAAAAATTTGATGCTAAATATGGTAAGAAACACCGTATTCCTATTTACGGTTTTGTACTTTGCTTGCTCTTTGCATATATGGCTGAAAAATTCTTCGGCATTGCAGATATTACAGGGGCTTATGTAGCTGGTATCATACTTTGCAACATACGTTCTTCTGAATATATTGTACAAAAAATTGATATTAACTCTTATATGCTCTTTAGTCCAATTTTCTTCACAAGTATTGGGATTAAAACTAAAATCACAGGTGTCACTTCTACAGTGCTTATCTTTGTATTTGGCTTCATCCTTGTTGCATTGCTTTCAAAAGCAGTAGGTTGCTTCTTTGGCGCTAAGCTTTTCAAATTCAATAACAAGGATGCGATGCGTATCGGTACAGGTATGATGGCCCGTGGTGAAGTAGCGCTTATTATTGCGCAAAAGGGACTTGCAGCCAATCTCCTAGATCCTATTCTCTTTACAGCTGTTATCTTCCTTGTCCTTATTTCTTCTATTGCCACACCTATTGTGTTAAAACTTCTTTATAAGGGTGACACTGTAGAAACTCCAAAAAAGGCCAAACTGGCCCATGCTTAAGTTGCTGCATTTATCCTTTAAATATAACAATTAAGCACACACTTAATTGTTTATATATACATAACAACATAAAAAGGCTGTGAAATCATCTTGTTATTTCACAGCCTTTTTGCCTTTTTAAAACCTTACTTTCAAAATAGTAAGCCCACATACTGTTTCTTAAGATTCTTAACTTCTTTAATATCAATATAAGGTGCTACGCTTTCTATGCCATCTAATAAAATAAGCGCCTCATCTATATAACGAATGCTACTTCTCACATCACCTGTTACATGTAAATTCAAGATAGCTAGATGCTCTAAAAATTTCACTTTCTCTACCACGTAGTCTTCATATAAGCCATAAGCTTCTTTATTATATTCAAATAATCTACATTCATTAATATATTTTAATATTTTATAGGCCTCTTCCCACTTTGCCTCTGCTTCTAATTGCTTGCCCATATATAAGTAGCCATACACATCCTCAATTGACTGTATCAATATATTCTGAGTCAACATATAAGGTCCTCTCCTTATAATATAATTACTAACATCCTATGTCAGCAGCCTTCAAACTGTGACTATTTTCTTTTATAAAAACAGCCAAAAAGGTTAAACTATGCTTAAATACTTTAATTATCAAAATTAATATTGACTTTTTCCCTTCTAAAGGGTATATTTTATAATATATATAACGTGTTATCTAGTTTTAAAAACTACTTACTGAAATAAATATAAAACATAATGGAGGTTCTTATGACTTGGAGAATCGTTGCGGATAGTTCCTGTGATTTACCTGAATCACTTTTTAAATCAGATATGGCTAAGTTTTCAAATATTCCTTTAACATTTATGATCGATGGTAAGGAATATGTGGATAATGAAGCATTAGATGTAGATGGTATGTTAGATGCCATGCATAGTTGTAAGGAATCATCTTCTAGTGCCTGTCCTTCTCCTGAAGCTTTTGCCTCAGCTTATATGGAAGCAGATAATGTAATTGTTTTTACAATCTCACATAACTTAAGTGGTTGTTACAATAGTGCCTTAATCGCTAAAGATATGGTACAAGAACAACATCCAGAAAAAAACATTCATGTTATTGATACATTATCTACAGCAGGTTCTATGGTGCTTTGTATTGAGAAAGCTAAAGAACTTATTGAAAGTGGTAAAGACTTCGCTGAAGTAACTGCACTTATGGACGAATACGTTAAAAATATCTACTTATTATTTACTTTAAGCACATATGAAAATCTTGTTAAAGCAGGTCGCCTTTCTAAATTCTCAGGCTACATTGCAACACATTTAGGTATTCGTACACTTGCAGCAGCTAGTCCAGAAGGTACAATCGACATTTTACAAAAAATTCGTGGTGAAAAAAAGGTTTACAAAGCTATCGTTACAAAAATGCAAGAACAAGTAAATTTAGACGAACGCCGTGTTTATATTCACCACTGTCACAATTTAGATGGTGCAACAAAAATTAAAGAGCTTCTATTAGAAGCCTCACCTGCTTGTGAAGTAAACATTTTACCAACAAGAGGTTTAACTTCTTATTATGCTGAAGAAGGTGGCTTAATCATTTCTTATTAAGCGCTTAGCTTCTTTCATATAAAAAAGTCTAGGTTTAAATTTTTAACCTAGACTTTTTCATATGCTATACTTTTCTTGATACACTCTAATATATTTTTCTTTTCTCATATTTTTAACCATAAATATAATGGGCTACAACTCGGGCTTCATAGGAGTCACCTTCACTACCGATGATGACAAATTCAAATTCACGACTTACATTAGTAAGCCCCCCATTACACCCTCTTCCTGACATAACAGATTCTGTACTTGTAGCATAAGTCCTACCATTTTGCAAAAGAATCACTGCAATGGCAATATTTCGATTGGGTTCTACCCCACGTATTGTCACCCGTATACGTAAAAGTCCATCCTCATTACTTAAACTGGTTTCTATACTATCATTACGTATTGTATTACTGGAACGTACGACCATACGATTTACTTCACTCATCTTCCGCGTCTCCATTTATCCCTCTATATACAATATATGATGCACCTGTTTGATATTCTACTATTTAAAATCTTTGTTTTTGAAAATCCATAAACTTATTTCATAAGAAAATAACCACATTAGAGAGGCAATGCCTATGAAACAAATGATATTAAAGTATCTACCATTTTGTCCAAAACGCATCAGTAAATTTTGCACAGCAGGCATTGTAGCAAAACCTACTACACAGCCATACAATATGATCACTGCATATCTTGACTTTGTCGTCCCAAAATAAGTGACACAAGGTATAATCACACTCATATACATTAAACCAATCCCAAACATAGCTACAAAAATCATTGGCGTTAGTAAAATCTCTCCCCCCTTCATCACACTTTGCACAATTAATCCTATAATACTAAAAGGCATACTCATCACTAAAAAAATAAATGCTTCTAAATATTGAGCCTTACATATCTCTTCACGCTTTACTGGTAAAGCCGCTGTTAAAAGGTGCCCTTTACTTCTCTCTTCATAACCTTTCATACTA
>CALGWE010000633.1:0-7927 GCA_937935915.1 uncultured Clostridia bacterium | reverse complement strand
ATTTAACGTATAGTAAATACTTGCCTCAGCCTGTTGTTTCTATGCTTATTGGCAGTCTTTAATTTGTTTTAATACTGCTTCTAGTTCTTCAATAGTTGTATCTGTATTTGAGCTCTTATTAAGTGTTACACCATCATTCATTTTTCTTGGTACTAAGTGTAAATGGAAATGATGTACGCTTTGGCAAGCTGCTTCACCATTATTTTGAACGATATTAAGTCCATCTGCATTCATAGCTTTTTTGATTTGAGCCCCAATTTTTTGAGCTAATGGATAAAGCGCTGCTGCTTCTTTTTCTCCTAATTCAAAGATATCTTTGTAATGTGCTTTAGGAATGATTAAGCAATGTCCAGGTGCTGTTGGGAATCTATCTAAGATTACTTTAAATAAATCATCCTCATACACTGTAAAAGATGGGATTTCTCCTTTAAGAATTTTACAAAATACACAGTTATCACTCATTTTAATTTCTCCTTTATCTCTTTATATTTATTTGAATACCTTATCTAACTTAGGTAGGATTCCAAAGTTTCCTTTCACCTTAAGTTTACCTAGCATAAACGCTTTTTGGTATGTCATTCGTTTGTTTTGAATTTCTTTAAAGACTTCATCTGTTAATACTAATTCTACAGTTGGCATGCCTGATATACTTTCTTCATATACACAGTCACCATTTTGAATAATAATATATCCTTCTTCATTTAAATCTGTAATTTTGTATTTTAAAATAGCATTTAAACTCTTATCATGTTGTGCAATAAAGTAATGTGGCAATTGTTGAATCTTTTTATTCTTAATACCTTCTCCTTGATTTGGCCTACGATACACACCTGTATTCATACTTACAAATTCATCATCCACATCTCTTTTTAATAAGTTGCTAATTTCGTTAATGGTTTGCTCTTTTGTAGATAAGTCAATGCGACTTTCACTACTTTTTGGAGCTTGTACTACTTTCGGTGCTTCATAAATAGTATTTGTATCTACCGGTTTTCTTTCAACTTGTTCTGCTCTTATCATACTTGCAAAGCTTTTAATCTCTGGCTTTCTCTCTGCTGGTTGTTCTACCTTTTGAACTATACCACTTAAATTACCAAACCCAGTCCCATCTTTAAATGAACGATAGATCATACGTTCACTACAACCAATATTTTTACGTTCTTGCTTTACTAACCTATAAAAATCTTCCGTTTCTCTTTCAAGTCTATTTGCTAATTCTTCAAGAGGTACTTGCTTATTAAGACAAACCTTTGCACCTTCTATACCGCCCAATATATTCCATGATTTAAGCATACGTTCTGCTGCCTCTGTCTCCCCTAACCATTCACTATATGTAATAGCTAACATTGGCTTATTAAATAATTCACTATTATATAACGTAGCGCTATCAAAGAAGCTCTGCATTGCCCCATGCATAGAAAGCATTGGTACATTACTTACTGCAACGACCCCTTTACTTTCACTAATAGCAGACATAATCAAATCCATTTCTTTGCTTTTAACGCCCATAAAGTATGGCAGCTTATACAAATCCACTTTGTGTACTTCTATTTCTAACTCTTGTAATACATTCACAACTACATCTACACTTGTTCTTAAATGATTAGCATTGCAATCTGCAAGTAGCAGTACTACCTTCATATTTTTCTTCCCTTCTTACTACTTCTTTTAATTTTATACTTAAATTCTAATCCCATTTTAGCATATATTTATAACTGTGTACAAAAAAAGAAGCAGGAATTATCAAAACATAATTCCTACTTTATAAAAAGGCAATAGCTTCTGGTAAATAATAAGACTTAATCTCTTCCAATTCCCAATACACATAAAATAACTTTCGCTTAATAGTTGCGTGAATCAAATCACCTGGTTTTAAATCTTTATAAATAGGATACTCTAGCAAAAGTCTATATTCCTTACTTTGCTTAGGTTTTGCTAATGTAACTTGGCCGCCTTCCTTACACTCTATCACTTTAAAAATAGCCTGCTCATAAGTTGTTGCAATTTCTTGATATCCACCTTTATTTTTCTTTTGGCGATATCTATTAATATCCACTACTAGAGGGTCTACTGCTATAACCGGATCTTTCGTTAAGCTAAATAGTTTATTTCTCACCTTATAAAGCCGCATATATTCTTCTCCATAAAGTTCTAAAAGTGTTGGCGTCTCTATGTTTCCACTTGTTGAACCTTTCGCCTTATTTAACACCTTGTTCTCTGTCTGAGTCATACTTTTATTTTCAGCTTCGCATGTTCTATGTGCCACAACATAATTATAAATATCATGTATTGTATAAATCAATTGATATGCTTGTGTTTCGCTTAAGTACCTTTTGTTCTTAGGAATCCAATATACTATTAACTTACTAAGTGTTTCTTGGCTCAAATAAGACTCTTCTACATCTAAGCCACTACTTGTAATATATTCTTTAAATAACTCTATCCCAAGCTTTTGCAATGAGTAAATATATGGATTCTTCTTAGTTTCTTGCGTATATAAATTAATACGTTCTAATATATGCATACACTCCTCCATTTATATGACATTTAGCATTGGTAGTTATAGTCTATACATATTCAGTTCATTTTATACCTTTATTTGGTAAAACACGCAAAAAAAGTGCTCTATATATTCATATATATAGAGCAAAAGGGATTGATATGTTATACTTACGTCATTATCGGATATAAATTATTATCCACACCTATATCCACATATATATTAACATATCCCCATTTCAGTGTCAACATATTTCACTGTTTTTTCAAGGGTTTTAAGCATTATTTTATACTTTTATCCACAATCTGTTTATAGTTTCATATCTCCTTCTTATAAGTTATCCTTATATTATCCACAAAAACAAACACATTATCAACAACTTTATGAGGATAACTTACTTTATATCACAGCATTAACTATATACAATGTAATTACACCTGGTAATCCCAGTACTCCAGCACACCCCATAGTTATCCAATTTAACCCTATTGCGTATTGTGGCAAAACAATATTCACTACTGCAATTAGCACAATACCTATTAATATACGCCCCAGAATCTTACAAATAAATTCACGGCATAAATACCAAATCCCCATTATTACACCTATGGTAACAATAGCAATCACTATCTCTTGTACATCCATTTTCCCCTCTCCTCTTTCAATCCACCTTCTATTTAAGCATTTTCTGGTTGATTGTATAATTTCTTTAACCTTTTTATAAGATAATCATGTTTTACCATGCTAGCTTTATATGCATAAGTATAATAATCGATAAGATCAGGTTCCACAACTGCTTGAAATTGATTAAATGCAGCTGCCATTTCATCTTGCGCTCTACTTAATTCTACTTGTAGTAATTCTTTTTCTCGTTCAATCAGCCTTTGTTTTTCCTGCATAAAATACCCTCCTTTTTTTTAGAAGTATACCCTAAAGCCCTCCCCCTTTATACACTTTTTCCCTTTTATACATTAGTATATTCATTAGCTCTTAAATAAATAACAATTATTGTCCAAAAAAATAAGATAGTCTCACAAAATTGTGAGACTATCTTATTTTTAATAAAATCTTATTATGCATTTAATAATTGAAGGACTTGTTGTGGACGTTGATTAGCTTGTGCAAGCATAGCATTAGCTGCTTGTGTAAGTACATTATACTGTGTATAGGTTGTCATTTCTTCTGCCATATCGGCATCCTTAATACGTGATAAAGCACTTACCATATTTTCTTCACTCACATCAAGATTAGCCGTTGTATGCTCTAAACGATTTTGATATGCTCCTAAATAACCTCTAATTCTTGCCGTTTCAACAATAGCATCTTCAATACGTTTTTGTGCATCCAGATCTCCTGTTTTTAATCCATTAATGTGCTTTGTCACATGATATAAGTTAATCTCTTCACCGTTCATAACCACATTTTCATCTGCATTAGCACCTATTTGAATTACTAAATTACCACTTATGTTTAAAATCTTTTGTTCATTGAACTCTGTTTTTTCTTGTATAGCATTGATTTCTTCAATTAAAGAATCCATTTCAGCTTGAATAGCTTCTTTATCTACATCCATATATGTACCATTACCACTTTGTGTTGCTAGTTCTTTTAAACGAACAAGCATATCACTTACTTCATTAAGTGATCCTTCTGCTGTTTGTACTAAAGAGATACCATCCATAGCATTTCTACTTGCTTGTTTTAAACCTCTAGCTTGTGTATCTAATTTATTAGCAATAGCAAGCCCTGCTGCATTATCTTTTGCTGAATTAATTCTAAGACCTGATGATAATCTTTCCATTGCTTTACTTGCGGCATTTTCATTTTTGTTCAATGCATTAATTGTTATAAGTGCTGACATGTTTTGATTAATTTTCATTTTATACTTTCCTTTCGTTAGTTATTAGGCTTCAAATCCTCTTCTATTACTTCCCAAACTTATTTCATTTAAATTATTTTTACCATATGTCATCCCTGCATAAATCACTTCTGCATTTTGCATACTTGGTTTACTTTTTTCTTCTTTCTCAGCAATTTCTTTAAAAGCACTATATAATTTTTCTATTAATTTATAAGCTTCATCAAACCCTTCACTAGCTTTGCTTTGAATAAGTAATCCTTGTACATAAACATATATTCTAAATAACTCTTTAGAAATTTCTATACTAAAATCTAAATCTGCCACTAACATTTGTATAATCTCAACAGCCTTTTTAGATTCTATTTTTCTCTCATTTCCTTCTTTTTGCCCTGCATTTTTAATTCGTTCTAGAAGGAGCTCATATGTAATACAAAGAAGCTCTCCTTTTGAAGCATTGGCTACACTAGATACTGTGATTGTCTCTTTCATTTCTATCCACCTCTTCAAAGTATCCTACAAACTGTTTTACTATACTTAATATATCGTCTTTAGGGCGTTTTTTATTAGACTTCTTTTCTTCTATCTCTTGTTTTTTCTGAATTTGTTCCACTTATGAATATCCTTTCTTTACTCTAAACAATTTCTTCAAATAAACTTTCACCTTTTTTCATAACACCTATAGGTGTATTTTCATTATTTTCCGCTTCGCCTACTTGATATTCACTTCTATACACGCCGTAACCTATAGCTTCAATTAATCCCTTTAAGTATGACTCATGCTGCTTTAACTTCTCCGCCTTCTCCTGGTTTTCACCTTGTATACGATAACTTATACGATCATCTGTCATATCTACATACGCCATTACTTTACCTAAATGTTTTGTTTCATAACTAATAACAGCTTTTAAACTATTATCCTCTTTAGCCTTCGTTTGATTATCTTTCTGAACATATAAATTAATTAGCTTTTGCTCACCATTTACCATAAATGGAATTTGATAAACACCATCTTTTTCTATAAGTTGCTTTTGTGTATGTACCACTTCTTCCATACGTTTATAGTTTTTATACGCATTAATATCACCAGTTGTTACTGCTAATTCTTTTTCTGCCTTAGCCTTTGCTTCTAATGCTTCAAGTTCTTCTTCAAGCTCCTCTAAGTGTTCTGGTAATTCCTCTTTTAAAAGATTATGTTCTTCTAATAGCTGTCCATATAAGTTAGGATTTTCATTCATCTTGTCCATCCAATAAATATTAGAAACAGTAAGTGGTATATTATTTTCCATCATATTTTCCACAACTTCTGGATTAACATTTTTAATATACTCTAACTTCTCTAAAAAGCTCTCTGGCAATGTAGACATTCCATCAAATTGTCCCATATGTGTTTTGAATTGTTCCTTAATGAAAGGATATAAAAAGGCATTAATCTTTTGTAATTTACTTTCATAATTATCACCAAAGTCTAATTCCATGCCCTCGATAAGTTGTATAACAGAAGCAGTTTTACTACTTTCCGCATAGCCTTTCTCTACCATTGTTTTAGCCGTTCTTACTTCTTCTTTGCTAGCCTCTTCGCCAAAGCTATCATCCACTTTTACAGCCACATGATTTGTTTTATTTTTACTTGTGATGTATTTAGTTGCTTCTTGTAAATGTTCTACTGTAAGTGGGAGATTATTTTTATACAAGTAACCCACTACTTCTTCCCTATCCATATCTACAGCTTGCAAGATACGATATAACCCTAAGAGAGCTTCTTTTTGTGAGTCATTTAATAAACCTTGCTCTTCTAATGCTACAATCGATTCAGCCACACTTCCTTTAAGTGCTTGTAGTTTTTGTGTACTCATCCACTCTAAAACATTATCTACTGTAGCTTTATATGGATTAAGCCCTTCTTTTATAAACCCTGCAGCAACTGCTGGGGTAAGGTCTTCAATAAATGTGTCCATCTTCGTTGTAATCTTTAAAACTTCTTCTATTTGCTGCATTGTTACTTCTATATTATTTGTAATAAGTGCTTTAGCTGCTGCAATAGTTTTTTCATTAACCTCTATTCCTTGACCTTCAAGCACTTTCTCAATTTGATTTTCTACAGTTTTAATACTCTCACCAAATCTAGCTTCTGCCACACTTTCATTTTCACTATAAGCCTTAAGTGCACCATTCATTTGTTCTAAAGTAATATTTTCATTACTTGCCACTTCTAAATGCGCTGCATAACTTAAGTGATCCATCATAAGTGTCTTTGTTTCAAGCACATCTTGAAGCATCTCTTTATTTTCAGTTGTTACTTCTAAGTCTACAGCTTTTAAAGCCTCTTCAACCTTTGCATCTTCTATTGTTAACATTTCTTCTACAACACTATTTAAACTAGAACTTTCAAGTGGCATCTTCTCACTAATCTTCTGAGCAGCTTCAACTGTAAGTTTAGCTCTAATCTGATTAATCTGTGCTTTAACCGCTTCTACATCTTGAACAGTTACTACCTCTCCCATAGCATCTGTTTTAGCATTTCCATTTAGGGCTAATTGCGTATTCTTATGCATTACTTCTTTTAGATTTTTAATGCTAACCGTCTTACCTTCTTCTAAAACCTCTTTAATATCTTCTTCAGTAACTTGTCCTAATTCTTCTTTTAAACTCTTAATGCCATCATAGTCATACACAATCTTACCATCCTTTAAAAGCAGATGATCTCCAATGGCTTTACCACCATCTAATTCCTCTAATCGTTTTTCATTTTCCACAAAAGCATCTAACGAATCAACTGCCGCTTGAATATTATCTAACTTCATTACATTTTCTGCATTAACATCCATACCATGACTTAACAATAATTTAGCTGCCCATACGTTTTGTTCATTATTCTCAAGCTTATTCATGTTTAAGACATTAGTTATATCTGAATCCTTAAATGTAATGCCATTTTTTTTATAGCTCCCTTTAAAATTGCTTTCATATAAACTATTAATCGTAATATCCTTTTGACTTGTAAGAGCTGATAAATACATATTATCAGAGCCATTTTTAATCGTCTCAATCTTATGTTTTAAACTCTTTTCTTCCTCTTCATCAAGCTTTCTACTTGTCCTTTTATCTTTCTTATAACCACTATAGTCTTCCATGTAAAGCTTTTCTAAATCAAACCCCTGGTTTTTAAGTTTATACACGTCTTCTTTTTCTAAATTAAACTTTTCTCTAAGCCCTGTCATAAGCTTTTCATCTACAGCATTTACATCCTCTTCATTATAAGTACACCCTTCTATACTTACTAACAGCTCTTTTAAATCAAATTTATTAGCTTGTCCATTTACTCCATTAGTGGCTTTTCCATTCTCAGCTATATTATTTACATTATAATTTCCATAAACACTATATGCCCCTTGCTTAATTGTCTCGATCATCCCTTATCACCTCTTGCCTTATTCCTAACGTATTTTATCTATATTCTATGTCGACCACCCATAACATTTCCTTTATACACATCTATCTTATCAAAATCAAAAAGGTGTCATGAAATTATTTCTAATCTCATAACACCCTTTTACGTTTTTATTCTT